>NZ_JCAJRU010000046.1:0-24934 GCF_059447605.1 Paenibacillus sp. N119s
GGGCTACAGTTTGAGGTTGCTGATATTTTGGAGCATTGTTGTACGGTCTACAGTTAATGTAAGTTTGATCTGATCAATGGTAATAGTGATTTGTTTCCTTTCGTTGTTATCGGCTCTTTGGTAGGATGGATCTAAACCGAGATTTTTGAGATCAGTGAGTATAAAAATGCCGCAAAGCTACAAACTTCGACATATTGTTCGTTTTTTCGCGACATATGTTATTGAATTAGGGATTTTTGTTTGCTATTTATCATATATTTATGTATAATCTATCGTGTTAAAAGATTGATTGTACGTAATATGCTGATGAGGGTGGGTTCATGACGCTGCTCGACAGTAACGAAAGCAAAAAGCGGATGTGCCAGATTTACAATGAAGTTTCAAAGGAACTGTTCGGCTTCGGGACCACGCTGTTGCGGGCCACCGTTGAGAACAACATTGTTACCTTTGTAGCGAAGCACCGGCGTTCTCCACGCTCGGCGGCATTGGAAGTGGAAGCCCCCGGCTTGAAGCTGGAAGTGGATTTCCGAATGTCCATGCTGTATAAGAAGAGACTTCGCGAGAAGCTGATTGAGGATATGGAGCTCGATATAGAAGCTTTACTGCGCGACTATGATTCAGCAACGCAGTGGGCCATTACGAACATCATACTGAAAGAATCCTAATAAAATTGGATATTCGGCTTTTCGCTTCGGATCTATCTGAGGGGAGAACCTGTTATAACGCACAGCGGGATCAACTTATTCTTTGTTTACGAAGAAAAGTATTCTTGTTTTACAAGAGTACTTTTCTTTTTTGTGTTATAAGGTGTGCAGAATAAAAAATAGGGGGAGTTTCATATGAAAAAGTGGTTTAAAGGATTTATGGCTGTGACCTTGGCATCTGTGGTACTGGCAGGTTGCGGCAGCAATGCTACTGGTGGCCAGACAGCTGGTAAAGATGGCTCAGCTGATGGGAAAAAGAAACTAGTTATTTCCACATGGGGCTTCTCCGAGGACTTCTTTAATAAAGAAGTGTACGAGCCATTTGAAAAGGCACATAACGTTGATATTGTTGTAGAAATCGGAAATAATGCCGAACGGTTGAACAAAATCAGCCAAGGCAGCACTGACGTCGATCTGATTTATCTGTCTGATTATTATGCCCAACAGGGAATTCAACAAGGGTTATTTGAGAAATTGGATCGCAGTAAGGTGCCGAACCTGAACCAAATTTACGATATTGCCAAAGCACCGCTGGGTGAGGAATATGGCCCTGCTTATACAGTCGGACGCCTCGGTATTGCCTATAATCCGGAGCTGGTGAAAAAGAACGTGACCTCCTGGGCCGACCTGTGGGGTCCTGAATTCAAAGGAAATGTGACTCTGCCGAATATTACGGCAACTGCTGGACCGATGATGGTAGATGCGGCTTCCAAAGTAGCGGGTAGCAAGGAATTTAATGAAGACCAAGCCTTCGGAAAACTGAAAGAGCTGAGCCCGAATATCGTTAAGTTTTATAGTAAAACGTCCGAATTCGTGAACATGTTTAGTCAGCAGGAAATTGCAGGCGGTCCGATTATGGAAATGTATTTCAAAGATTTGCAGGCTGCCGTGCCAGGGGCGAAATTCGTAGCTCCTAGTGAGGGTGCTTATGCAGTTATGAACACGATTAATGTAGTGAAAGGCTCCGACCAGAAGGAGCTGGCTGAGGAATTTATCAACTGGCAGCTGAGCAAGGAAGTTCAAGAAAAATCCGCCAAGGCAAAAGTTGATTCTCCGGTGAACACGCAGGTAGTACTATCCGGTGCGGATACTCAAGGAATTACGTACGGTACAGATGTAGTGAACAAGCTGACCAAGCTGGATATGAAATTCGTCAATGATCATATCAAGGCATGGACAGATCGCTGGAACCGGGAAGTTACACAATAATGAAAAAGATCATATTAGATGTAGATACAGGCATTGATGATGCGTTGGGTATTTTACTTGCGGCCAAAAGTGGTCAGCTGGATATTCAGGCGATTACTACGGTATGCGGTAATGTTTCACTTAAACAAGCAACATTGAATACTTGCAAAATCCTCAACTTGCTGGATAGACCGGATATCCCGGTCTATCCAGGGGCAGAGGCTCCATTAATACGTAAAGGATTGCACGAGCACCGTGTTCATGGAGAAGACGGTATTGGAGGCGCATTGAGTGGAGTAATCCCAGCCATCTCTGCATCCGAGGGTTTTGCACCGGATATCATCATTGATACCGTGATGGCTCATCCCGGAGAAGTGACGCTCCTTTGCACCGGGCCGCTCACCAATCTGGCGTTGGCGCTGCTGAAGCGTCCTGATCTGACGGATCACGTCCATGAGGTTATTTTTATGGGCGGTGTTATTCACGGGTGCGGCAATATTACACCTGTAGCGGAGTACAACATGTATGCTGATCCTGAAGCCGCACGGATCGTATTTCACGCGGGATTTGGCCGATTGGTACAGGTCGGTCTGGATGTAACACGCAAGGCGCTGCTGACTGCCGATCATATTGCTCGTTTGACCCGCCCAGAGATTCGCGATTATGTAGCTGAAAGCACGGCTATTTATACCAAGCGTTATGAAGAACGCAACGGGGTAAAAGCGTGTGCGCTTCATGATCCACTTGCTGTTGGGGTCGCGCTGAATTCGAGATTAGTAGATACCTCGCTGTTATATGTCGATGTGGAAACCTCCAGTCGCATATGTGACGGACAAACGGTAGGCGATGTGCAGAACCGCCTCAATCATAGTCCCAATATGAATGTGTGCGAACAGGTGGACAGTGAAGCTTTTCTGGAGCTGTTTATCCAGGTGCTGAACAAGGAATAACATTTTGATAACCGCAAGGAGCTACCCATGAAGAAAACATACTTGTATTGGCTGCTGCTGCCAGGTCTGCTCTTTCTGGCGGTGTTCATGGTCATTCCGATTGTGTTGACGATCGGTTCGACCTTCGTACAGAACAGCTCATTCACCTTAGAAGGCTATCTCCATTTCTTCAAGGATCCTTATTTTCTGAAAATATTGCTGACTACGCTGGAGGTCAGTGTCGTAACGACCCTCGTATGCGTATTGCTCGGTTTTCCGACGGCTTATTATATTTCACAAAAGGCCCCGCGTCGTAAAGGGATTTTGCTCGCGCTGGCTATCTTCCCCTTGTTGACGAGTCCTGTAGTCCGGTCATTCAGCTGGATGGTCATTTTGGGTCGCAAGGGGTTATTAAACAACGTGTTAATCAGCTTAGGACTCGTGGATGAGCCGCTGAATATTTTGTACACTCCGGCAGCGATGATTATTGGTCTGGTTCATTTGTTTTTACCGCTGATGATTATTTCACTGATTGGTGTGCTTGAGAATATCGACGGTGATCTTGTCCATGCTGCTCAGAGTCTTGGAGCCTCCAGATTCAGCGCATTCCGTAAAATTGTATTCCCGCTGTCTGTTCCAGGTCTGATCATTGGAAGCATTCTTGTTTTCGTGGGCAGCCTGACAGCTTATACGACCCCAGCATTGCTGGGAGGAAAACAGCGGGTTATCGCCACATTTTTGTATCAAAATGCAATGACGCTTAACGATTGGTTTTTAGCTTCTGTTATCGCAACAATTATGATTGCTATTACATTTATCGTGGTCGGTCTCTTAAATAAGGCGGCCCATAAACTCAATCCGAAGGGGTAGGTGGATATGCGGGAGAAACATTATGGACTAGGCTTCTTTAGCCTGCTGGTCTTCATCTTTCTGCTCGGTCCGCTGTTGATCATATCGGTCACTTCTTTCGAGCCGGGCACGGTATTAAAATTTCCTCCGCAGGGCTTTTCCTTGCGCTGGTATGAAAATATTTTTGAAGTGGATTTGTTTATGTCCACGTTTAAAACGTCGATTGTCGTCTCTCTGCTGGGCAATATCTTGGCGCTGCTCATCGGTATGCCAGCCGCTTATGCGCTTAGTCGGTTTTCGTTTCGTGGAAAGGATGCACTGAATGCCTTGTTCCTTTCCCCGTTGCTTATACCAGGTATTGTGCTTGGTTTTACACTGCTGCGCTATCTGATTATTGTGTATCATTTGCCAGTATACGCTGGACTTTTGATCGGACATACGGTGATTATGTTGCCGTTCATTATAAGGGTCATTGCATCCAGCTTGTCTACCTTTGATTTTGCGATTGAGGAAGCAGCGCTTAGTCTGGGAGCTGGACGGTTGAAAACCTTTTTCAAGGTAGTTCTACCCAACATCCGCTCAGGTATTATTGCGGCTATCCTGATTGCCTTTCTGGAATCATTCAACAATGTCGACATTTCCGTCTTCATGACAGGACCGGGCTTCAGCACCCTGCCTATTCAAATGCTGACTTACGTCGAAAATTATTTTGATCCGACGATTGCAGCGATTTCGGTTATGCTGATGATTTTAACGGGTATCCTGATGTTCTTGATCGAACGACTGATGGGATTGTCTTACTTCACTAAAAGGTAATGGAGGCTTCAACCTTATGGCACTGCTTACTCTGGATCGCGTTTCGGTCGCTTATGACAACCAATTGATCTTGCAGGATTTCGATTTGCAGCTCGAACGAGGACAATTGCTCTCGTTGCTCGGACCGAGTGGTTGTGGCAAAACGACTACGCTTCGTCTTATTGCAGGATTTCTCGAAGCTAAACAGGGAACATTTTTGTTTGGTGATAAAGATTATACCCGGGTTCCAGTGAACAAACGGAACTTCGGGTTTGTATTTCAAAGTTATGCGCTTTTCCCGCATTTGTCGGTTTTTGATAATGTCGCCTTTGGTTTGCGGTTGCGTAAAGTAAAAGAAGATGATGTAAAACGACGCGTTATGACTATGCTGGATACGGTTAGCCTGGGGGGATTCGAAAAGCGTTTCCCCGGCGAATTATCTGGCGGGCAGCGTCAACGTGTCGCAATTGCACGAGCGCTTGTAATTGAGCCTGATCTGCTGTTGTTTGATGAACCTCTGAGTAACTTGGATGCTAACCTGCGTGTGAATATGCGCGTAGAAATCCGCCGTATTCAACAGGAGCTGGGCATCACCACCGTGTATGTATCGCACGATCAGGAGGAATGTTTTTCGATTTCTGACCAGGTTGCGATTATGAATAAGGGGAACATCGAGCAATTAGATGCTCCATCGACCATTTTTAAATATCCGGCGACCGAATTTGTTGCCCGTTTTATCGGGTTTAATAATTTTCTAAACTTTGACGAGCGTACGGAAGAAGGAGAACGTATTCGACTGAATACAGGCGACCTTTCGTTCAGTGTAGTGCGTAATCAGGGCACAGTCCAAGCGGGTGCTCGTCAAGGGGCTATTCGCCCGGATGATTTGGTCATTCGAACAGAAGGCAACGAGACAGGGGAAAATGAGCTTCCCGGTATTATTAAGGTAAGTACTTACCTGGGGCGTAGCTATCAGTATGTGGTAGAGACGGCGAAGGGGAACTTTACGGCTAATCAGGAAATGGATACGCCTTACTTGAGTGGTCAACGGGTTACCTTGCATTTTCCGGCAGATAAAATGGTGCTGGTCCAATAATCAGCGGGTTCGATGAAGGAGATACATCATGCGTGCAGACAAAATGATTTTACAAGTTAAGGTGTACAATAGTTACTACAAGACGTTCGAGGAAGGCAATGTGGCTATACTTGACGGCAAGTTTATGTATATCGGTCAGCGTGGTCTGGAATCTTTTGAGGCTGCTGAAATTGTCGAAGGGCACGGGAAATATATGATTCCCGGCCTGATCGACATCCATTTGCATATCGAAAGCACAATGGTGACCCCAGCAACCTTTTCCTATGGGCTCATTCGCAATGGGGTCACGACCATTGTACCGGAACCGCATGAAATGGCGAATGTGTTCGGATTGGAAGGCATTCAGGAAATGATGGAGGCCAGCAAGGACTGCGTGGCTGATATGTTTTACGGGATTCCTAGCTCTGTTCCGGCAACGCCTTTGGAAACCTCAGGGGGCGAGATTGATATCCCTGAGATTGATGCTTTGTTGCAAACAGGTGAGATGATCTGCCTGGGTGAAATTATGAACTATGTGGATGTCATTCGTGATCCGGAAAGCAAGACGAACCGCATCTTGCGACATGTTCGTGAGCACTACCCGGAACTGATCATTGAAGGCCATACGCCGCAGTTGCTTGATCTGGATCTGCATCAGTTGATCTATGCAGGAATAGGCTCAGACCATACCCACCAGAGTATTGAAGGTATGAAGGCAAGGATGGCAGCCGGGATGTTTATTGAAATCCAGGAAAAATCCATGACTCCTGAGGTAATGGACTATCTCATTCAGGAGAACGTGGCACAACATTTTTGCTTCGTAACGGATGATGTAATGCCGGATTCCTTCGTAGAGCGAGGACATCTGAACCATATTGTAAGTAAAGCGATCGGAATGGGTATGAAGCCTGAGGATGCGATTTATGCAGCTACATTTACTCCTGCCGCACGGATGCGCATGCATGACCGCGGGACAATCGCGCCAGGGAAAATAGCTGACTTTGTACTGTTATCGGATCTGGAGCAGTTTGAGGTAGAGCAGGTCTATAAGGATGGTCATAAGGTATTTGATAAATTTGAGGAATACCACCAGGCACAGGTAAAATGCCGTTTCCCCGAACACTTTTATCAAAGTGTAAAGCTTAATCCGCTTACAGAGCAGGATTTTACTGTGAAGCTGGATGTAGCTGATGGCACACATTCATGCCGAATTATGATGGTCAAGGATGGATCAACTTTTACAAGCGAACGAATTGCACCTGCTCAAGTAGAGCAGGGTGAACTGGTGTGGGAACAGGGTGAACATGGACTCATCGCTACGTTTGAGCGGTATGGCAAGAACGGCAACCGTGCTTACGGTTTGATCGGGGGAGATACGATTAAACGCGGGGCGGTGGCTACCACCTATTCGCACGATAATCATAACCTGTTGGTCGTGGGGCATAACAAGCAAGATATGATATTGGCCGCGAATACGGTTTTATCGAGCCAAGGGGGCTTTTGCGTAGTTGAAAATGGCAAGGTGCTGTCCCATTTACCGTTAACGGTGGGTGGAATTTTGACAGAGGGACCGCTGGAAATGGTGGCTGCCCATGTGAAGGAGCTGCGTTCAGCCTTGCTGTCGCTGGGATATCGTCATTACAATCCAATCATGTCGCTGAGTACTCATTCTTTGCCAGTTAGTCCGGCTTTAAAAATTACCGATCACGGTTTGATTGATGTAAACGCAGGCAAGGTTGTACCCTTGATTGTGAACCCTTCGGAAATACAAGAATAATAGTAGAGCCATCCCGCTGTGGGTGGCTCTTTTTTGTCTTGGTTAGACTATTGAGTTCAGCTCCGATTGGTATGGAGCATTCCCTGACAATCAATTCATGCAATCTTCATAATTTAACCATAATAAAGCCTTGCAAAACAGATAGATAGTGTTATAATTAAAACAAGATTTAGATTAAGTCTAAATTAATTGCTAAATATTTTTTAGGTTCACGCATGGGATTTGGAAGAAAATCAGACACTACGGCTAGCGAGTATCCAAGCATCACTCCAACTATATTATGAATAATAACGAGAGGGGATTTTACACATGAGTACATTAAATCATACGAACGCACCTACACAAGAGGCTATTCAAGAACTGCACAAGGCTTTGAACCGTCACGTGGCTACCTGGTCTGTACTGTACACGAAGCTGCATTATTTTCACTGGTATGTGAAAGGACCTAATTTCTTCACACTGCATGCCAAATTCGAGGAGCTTTATAATGAAGCAACAGCTAATCTGGATACTATTGCTGAGCGTTTGTTGGCGATCGGTGGTCGCCCTGCTGCAACCTTGAAAGAGCATTTGCAACTGTCAGCTATTCAGGAGTCCGCAGGCGAGCAGACAGCTGATGATATGGTGAAGTCCGTTATAGCTGATTTTAAAACAATTACTGTTGAACTGGCGAATGGTATGGAAGCAGCAGAAGCGGCACAGGATAAAGCGACAGAGGATCTTCTGAATGGCTTGAGAGAAGAGGTCGATAAACATATCTGGATGCTTACCGCATATTTGGGATAAGTTTCTGGGGGCGATTTCCACGAATATGGAGATCAGGTGAACAAGATATACATCCCGTTGGTTCCAGCCTGCTACTGGAGTATAATGACGGAGAAGCATGGAAGACCACAGGCTCATGGGCAAGCGAGCTACCGGGATGGGGTGTAGTTATGGAAGGGAAACAACAGCTTTCGCAAGAAGCAGAGCAGTTTATATATGCATGTTATGAGGAGCTGGGCCGAGGTCGCGATGATGCGGAGGCCCGGCTCCTTGATATTCGTCATGACATAGAGACTACTGGAACGTACGAGCACACTTACGAAGAGTTGAAGCACGGGGCACTTATGGCTTGGCGGAATAGTAATCGTTGTATCGGTCGCTTATTTTGGGACAAGCTCTTAGTTAGGGATGCACGTGGAGCATCAGACGCGACGCAAATCGTTCACGAGCTATTGGAGCATATCCGTATAGGAACGAACGGCGGTAAAATTAAGCCTACGCTTACTGTATTTCGCGCCTCCCAGCCGGGACAGCCGAATATTCGTATTTGGAACCATCAGCTTATTCGCTACGCTGGCTATGAAACGGATCAAGGGATCATCGGAGATCCAATCTCAGTCGATTTTACCAATGCTTGTAGGGGAATGGGGTGGCAAGGAGCGATGACTGCTTTCGATATATTGCCACTGGTTGTCGAAGTGGGGGGGCAGCCTCCTGAGCTCTTTGATATTCCTGAGCATTTGGTGATGGAGGTGCCTATTGAGCATCCGGAACTCTCAAGTATAACCTCTCTGGGATTACGTTGGTATGCTGTGCCTATGATTTCGGATATGACGCTGGAGATTGGCGGTATCGTCTATACAGCAGCTCCATTTAACGGATGGTATATGGAAACGGAAATCGGGGCCCGTAATTTTGCGGATCCCTTCAGATATAATATGCTGCCACAAGTGGCAAAACTGATGGGGCTGGATACGACGAGTGAAACAACGCTATGGCGTGATCGGGCGCTGGTGGAGCTAAACATTGCTGTGCTGCATTCTTTTAAAAAGGCGGGGGTTAGCATTGTTGACCATCATACCGCAGCAGCACAATTCAAATTATTTGAGGAACGGGAATCCGAGGCTGGTCGTGCGCTGACAGGTAATTGGACGTGGCTGATCCCACCATTATCCCCAGCAACCACGCATATTTTTCATAGTTCTTACGATAATCGGCTTGTGAAGCCGAATTTCGGAGTTCAGGAAAAGCCATATATGACAAGACAGGCTAATACATCAATAGAAACAGCGCTGGCACAAAAGCCGCAAGGATGCCCTTTTCATTCTTCATAATCTAACGGGGGACTGATTGCTGGATCAGGACTCCGGTTTATCCCATACAACGATCAATAGCGTCGCGATTGGTCCTATCAGTAGTGAGAGCGCAAACCAGTTAATCCCGCTCCGATTTTTGGTCTGTGCCAGAGCCGGCATTAATCAGGGCAAGCGTTCCCCAACCTATATAATAATCTTCTGGCATGGTATTCTCCTTTGTAAAAAGGTATAATATCGTACTGTGTATTGTATGAGCACACTCATAATTTCATAAGTTTTATCGTAAATATAACTTTATATATCTTGGTTTGAGGAGCGAAGCTAAGTTGGAGAGAAATCAGGCAGAGCGCATTGTCGCTGAGCTTTTGGAACGAGCTGCTGTAGGCGTAACAGTCAAGCTGGAGAAACGTTTTCCTGGTGGACGGCTGATTGGGGGCAAATATGCCATGCATGCTCACACCATTACCATGTATACGGATGTTATTGAAACACAATGCTTACAGATGTTCGGCAGCGCGGATCGTGTTGAGGAGTATTTTACGGTTGTGCTTGCGCATGAGATCGGGCACGCCGCCGATACTGAATTAGAGGGTCTCTCCGATGCGATGGAGCAAGAGAACAGCATCGGGACCCGGCAACGGCTAGCGCTGCAAATTGAGGAAAACGCATGGAACTATGCGCTTCGACTGGTGCCTGAAATAGAAGCGCCGTTTATTTCTGCCGTAATAGACGAGTCACTGCTTGCCTATCGAGTCCCGGTTATGGAGCAGTCTGACATTGCATAATATGAATGATTCCAGAGCCGTCAGGCTCTTTTCTATTATTAGAACTAACGAGATGGACGGAATAATTTAAAGAAGTAGCTTTTTAAGCTGTGACACGCGCCCTTGAGACAATTCCAGCATTTCAGCTAAGTCTTTTTGGGATACATTAGGGTGCTCCTCCATGAGCTGCTTTAGTTTATTCAGGAGCTCATTCTGGTTTCTGTAGCTCCTTCTTTTCTTCGGCTGGGCAGGATGTTCTTCACTCAAATGGCTGGAAGGATTGTCGCTCTTCAGGTTTTCAATACAACTTTTGCAGATCAGATGATCTCTGAAATAGCTTAAATGATCAACGGCACCACAAAAGTAACAAGAAACCCCCGTATACTTGCGAATCATCAGTCCCTCTGGTGTAATAAAAAAATCAAGGGCATCTCCAATATTAATATTCATAGATGTGCGCAGTTCTTTGGGTAGCACAATGCGTCCCAAATGGTCTAATGGTCGTGTCATTCCTGTGTTCTTCATCATTTTTCCCCTTTCTTGGAATGCGCTTATGGTTGCAAGAAATGTATGTTATGTATGCTGGAAGTACAAAGCGCTTATATTACAGTTTGTTTTGGTATAGCTATGCTAAAACAAAGCTCCGGCATGACGAACAATTACGTCTGCCGGAGCCTGATACAGCCAATGGATCTAAGATGTCATGTCGAATTACTGTGGGTTGGTTGTCCAAATACCGGCTACTTTTAATTGAACTCGTGGGGGCAACTTCAATGCAGCTAAGGTCAGGTCGGCCAAATCCTGCGGCTGAAGCATGCGGTCCTCGTCACCAATAGGCAATCCCGCGTTTGCCGCCAACTCTGTATTGACCGTGCTTGGCGTCAGCGCGGTGACACGAATGTTGGATTTGCGAACTTCCTGCATCAGTGCTTCCGTGAAGCCCATCAAAGCAAACTTGGATGCGCAATAGGCCGAGCCTGTTGCAAACCCTCGTTCCCCTGCTGTGGAGGAAATGTTAATAATGTTTCCGCTCTGTTGAGCTAGCATGCTTGGAAGAGCAGCGTGTGTAACATAATAGGTTCCCATCAGGTTTACGCGAATAATACGTTCCCACTCTTCAGGGTCCATATCTGCGACTGTGCCGAAGGTAGCGATGCCTGCATTGTTGATCAAAATATCAACGACACCCAGCTCGTGCTCCAGTGAAGCTACAGCGGCAGCGGCCTGTGCTCGATCCGATATATCTGCAACAGCACTCACCACTTTTACGCCGTATGTACTCCCCAGTGAATCCTGCAGCTTTTGCAGGTCGCTCAATGTGCGAGAGATTAACCCCAGATTAACGCCTTCCTTGGCCAAGGTTTCGGCAATTGCCTTACCAATTCCTTTGCTGGCTCCTGTAATAATGGCTGTCTTATTCTTAAGTTCCATCCAGTCTCCTCCTTATTAAATATAATGTAGTTGTGCATCTGAGCACATGGTTTCATTATACTAGGTTGAACTCCTCGAACCAAACTTTGACCCGATGAGGCATCGTGTAACCGCCCTCTATTTGGAAATATGAATATCGCCTGAAGTGGTTTCGACCTTGATTACGCTCACGGCACCGGGGACAGATTCGGGCGTATTTATGCTTCCAGAGTCAGAGTGAACATTATAGACACCTTTAAAATCGGGAGCCTGCTTAATATTTACGTCACCGGAATCAGAATTCACTTCCAGGTTGGATGCGGTGCTTTGTGTAATATTAGAATGGCCTGAGGTTAGGGAAAGATGGCCGTTACCGCTATAGTCGCGGAGAGTGACATCTCCTGAAGTAAGCTTTAGCTCCATATCTGCTGTAAGCTGATGGGCTATAAAGTTGCCAGATGTTAGATTGGCGAGCAGATGGGAACTTCGGAGGTTTGTGATTTCGGCAGTACCTGAAGTAGCAGCGATAGAAGTATTCTTCACAGAGGCATCTTGAAGCTTTACATTTCCTGAATGTGCATCTATCTGAAGATCAGCTAGGGTTTCCCCAGAAGGCATCTCTACAGTTATCGTCTGATCCAAATCAGGAGTGATCGAAAAGAATGACAAGGAAGGGGCCGGCTCCGATTGAATGGTAAGCTTACCGTTCTCAATTTGGGCATTATGAATTTGGTCGGCGACTTTTGTCTGAACTTCTCCACTAATGCGTATTTTACCTTGGTCACCAGAGCCAGGAGTAAACAAAATAGAGACATCATCAGAACTGTCCACTTTCAGGTTTTGAAGCTGACCACGTGTAAACGTCCATTCTTTGTTAATCTTCATGACTTGTTGACTCCATGGGGCACCGTAGGCCACCATGCCGGCTGCACCGATGACAATGCACAGACCTGCTGCAATAAACCACTTTTTATTCATGTTGTTAGTAAGCTCCCCTCAGGGTAATCTGATTCCATTTCCAGTATTGAACTGTGCCTTTTACCATAAGGAGCAGGAGATAACGTACTCCAGGCAACAGCAATAGCCCCATACCCGTTAACGTGATGGAGAAAAAGAATTTAGTCGGGTAAAAGGTGCTGTTAAGCGCATAATCCGTGACGGCCAGAAGAGAGGCTGCAACGAAAGTGACCGCTACTATGGTCAATGAAGCCCATACTGCCCATAGGGTAGCCATCATTGGGATGGAGATCAACAAATTAAGAAACAGCAGCCCTAAGAACGTAAAAAGGTTGCGTGCGAAGCTACCTTGGCGAAGTGGAGGAGAAACGTTCCAGTCTACATTGGTAACTTCTTTCAATGCTTCTTGGGCAATATCCTCTGGATTACCTAGCTGATAAGCAATCTCGGTTTCGCTTTGTCCATTGACCAAGCCGTAGTCAAAATGCTGGCTCAAATCACTAAGTAGTTCACGGCGTACCTCTGCAGGGAGAGGAGAAAGACGCTGCTCCACCTCTGTAAGAAACTGTTTTCTATTCATCGGAATTTCCTTCCTCCAGTAGGCTTGCGACATGATGGACAAAATCATTCCATTCCCGTGTCAGCATTTTTGTATAATGGCTACCGGTATCGGTCAGCCGATAATATTTACGGGGGGGACCCTCGGTCGATTCCTGTAAATACGTTGTGCAGTATCCTTCGGATACCAGGCGGCGGAGCAGTGGATATAGGGCTCCTTCTGCTACTTCAATATGACGGGAGACGGCTTGAGCCAACTCGTAGCCATAGCGGTCTCTACGTCCAATTAGAACTAGAACGCATAGTTCCAGTACCCCTTTTTTGAATTGGATGTTCACATTCACGAGCGATGCTCCCTTCCTGATGTAATCATAATTCATAGGTGTCGATCGGAATAAGGGGAAGAAACGTGTGTTTGTGCTTAATTTGTCACGGGTACTAATTATAGAACAATAGACAGGTATAATTTAACATCATGTACTGATTAATGCAAGGTACTAAATTTTTAATAATAAAACTTCGAGTCCAAATGGGCTGATTTTCTTTCTTGAAGGCTTACATGGATAGCGAATCTTGTAGAATAAAGTAGTCTTATCTGGAAATTCCTCGATTTCGACAGGGCCCAATAACCGGATGTTGCTTTAATTTTATTCATTAAAATGATAAATTGTAAAGGATTCAATAGAGTTAAAGATTACCTATGACAAAGAGGTGGATAAAGGATGGGCTGGAAACACTGGTACAGAGAACTGGAACTGGATGATGAGACTTGGGATGTATCTGAGGAGATTGTTCTGCGTGGTGTAGTGCAACTTGATTTTTGCGGGCAGCCATCGGAGATAGAAGTCGAATTTATCGTGGGAGCTGACTCTGAAGAACAGGCACAAGCTATAGAAGAACCTACGGAGCTTCAGAAAAAGACATGGGAGAAGTATATGGCATGCTCGTCAGTCATTCATCCTCAAGTGTTGGAGTCCATACACCATTATTATGTAGGCATCGTGGAAAAGTATCGGAAGGCATACATCTCATGGGGAGAGGACCCTAATGAATTTGCGCCTTATGTGGAGCGACCAGAGCAATTGCTGGATCGAATACAGGCCGTATCTATGCTGATTTCCGACTCATCGGAACAGGATGAGCTATATTTGAATTTTAGCTGTTCCTGGGATCGAGAACATGGCTTAGGCGTACACCTGAAACAGATGAAAGTCAATCGTATTCAAGGTGCATATACATTATATGACTTGGAATAAGTCCCTCTTCTGGTCTTGAATAGTAAGACCGGAAGAGGGAAGAGGATATGGTTAACAGAACAGGATGGCGCGAATGGATACGAAAAGAATATTAGTTGGGTACAGACAGCGTGGCTCGGGCTGCTTGAGCGGCCTGTACCATTTGCCGCAATGCGGCAACAGATTCTTCTTTGGTGCGGGTTTTCAGACCACAGTCTGGATTAACCCAGAACAAATCCGACGGCAGCACACGCAAGGCGCGCTGGATCATGCCTAGCATTTCTGATACATCAGGGATGCGCGGACTGTGAATATCGTATACACCCAGACCGATGCCCTTGTCGTAAATCTGATCCTCAAAGCTAGCAATCAGTTCACCGTGGCTACGAGAGGTTTCAATAGAAATTACGTCGGCATCCATGTCTGAAATGGACTGGATCATCTCCTGGAATTCGGAATAGCACATGTGCGTATGGATTTGGGTCGCAGGCTGAGCGGTGGCCGTGGTCACAAGGAAGGCTTGAACCGCCCAATCCAGATAGGCTTGCTGTTGCTCTTTTTTTAACGGAAGCCCTTCGCGAATTGCGGGTTCATCTACTTGAATCATGCGGATGCCCGCTTGTTCGAGTGCCTCTACTTCGGCCCGTAATGCCAGTGCCAACTGCAAAGCAACTTGCCTGCGTGGAATATCATTGCGTTCGAAGGACCAGTTCAAAATGGTCACAGGACCTGTAAGCATTCCTTTAACTGGCTTGGAGGTTAACGATTGGGCAAATGCCGTCTCCTCCACGGTCATAGGTTGATCGAACGACACATCTCCGTAAATAATTGGCGGTTTGACACAGCGGGAGCCGTAGGATTGCACCCATCCGTTCTGTGTAAAAGCAAAGCCTTTGAGCTTTTCGCCAAAAAACTCTACCATGTCAGTCCGCTCAAATTCCCCATGTACAAGCACATCAATGCCAATGTCCTCTTGAATATCAATCCATTCCTTAATCTGCTGTTGGATAAACGTCCGATATTGCTCGCCAGACCATTCACCTTTGCGATAGTGCAGACGGGCCTTGCGGATCTCGGCCGTTTGCGGGAAGCTGCCGATGGTTGTCGTAGGCAGTGGGGGCAGCTTCAGCTTGTTTTGCTGAATTACACGACGCTCGGCGAAAGGAACGCTGCGTGACAGAGGCTCTTTTGCCAGCAGGTCGGCCAGATCGGCAGCTGTCTGTACCCTTGCCGCTGAGCTGTTGAAGCGGGCTACCGCCTCTGCACTTTGCTCAAGCATGGCAAGTGCAGAGGGATCGTGCTTGCCAAGTGCAGCCGTCAAGATCGCGATTTCCTCCAGCTTTTCATCAGCAAAGGCTAGTGCATGCACCAGCTCTCGGTCCAGCTTGTGCTCTGCATCCAGACTGACTGGCACATGCAGCAGACTGCACGATGGAAGCACGATAAGCTGTGTGGCGGGGATCTGTTCTGCTAACTGGCTCAACAGCGCAGCCACGGCATTCAGGTCGCTGCGCCATATATTGCGCCCGTCAATGACACCAGCGCCTAGCGTTTTGTCTTTGGGGAAGCCATGCCGCGATATATGCTGAAGATTTTCACCATCATCGTATACAAAATCAAGACCCAGTCCCTGTACCGGAAGTTTAGTCAGGCGCTCATAATGATCCAGGCTACCAAAGTAGGTTTGCAGCATGATATTCAAGGAGGGTGCAGCTTGGGTCAAAGCTTCATAGACCTCCTGAATTATCTCCAGATCCTCTACCGGGAATGAGGTGGTCAGGACAGGTTCATCGATTTGAACCCATTGGACGCCTTCAGCGGCTAGTTCTGACAGAACTTGGGCGTATAAAGGCAGGAAGGTTCGTATAATAGCGCCTAGATCCTTACGATTATAACCTTTAGATAAAACAACAAATGAATAGGGACCGATAAGAACTGGTTTACCGTCAATGCCTAACTCTTGCTTTGCTTCACGATAAGCCAGTAAGGGTTTATTTTCAGTCAGCACCGGAGCCACGTTTGCCAATTCGGGAACGATATAGTGGTAATTCGTATTCATCCACTTAGTCATTTCACTGGCGGTAGCCCCTTTTTGCCCACGTGCGATCCCGAAATACACGGACAGAGGAACCGGACCTGCGGGACGATAATTGAACCGTTCGGGTACGAGACCGAACATCACGGATGTATCCAGCATGTGATCGTAATAGGAGAAATCGCCGACAGGAATGCGGTCAATGCCTTTGTCGCGCTGTTTGCTCAGATGCTCCAGACGCAATCTCTTCATCTCACGATGCAGTTCGCTTTCGTCAATACTGCCCTGCCAGAAGCGTTCCAGTGCTTTCTTCCATTCCCGATTTCCGCCGATACGCGGATAACCCAGATTACTACTGCTTAAACCGGACAATGAAGGCTGTTCATTAATAGACATGTATTGTTTCCTCCTAAGGCGTAGCCAGTTTATTTTTACGTACCAAAAAAGGCATTCCGTCCCCAAAGCTAAAAATAAGTAGGGGAAAGAATGCCTCCGTGATTAAAATTCAAAAATACGGCGACTGCTCTTAACACCTCCCTATCTTCCGTAGGTACTGCGATGTTGTTAAAATAGGCAGGTCTCCTGACTTACGGATCATGACGTTCAGCATCCCTTCCCGGTCTGTGGACCAGTGGGTGTTAAGCAGCTGAACATTCCCCGTTTACAGTGGCGGGACCGTCCCGGATTTGCACCGGCTTCCCTTTTAAGTCTGAGCTGGATTAGAACAGACACCTATTTCCAAGCTATGCGATTAGGTATGACGAATAATTATGCACTCGTATACTTGTTCACCATCATAAGTGAAACTCACGGGATGTGCAATAGAAACCGTAAGCGAAATGAGTGTGGAATCAGTTAGATATATCAAAAAAAGACAAGCCCAACTCATCGCGGAAGCTTGTCTTTTTTGCATTATAGGGCATCTTGTTAAGTAGCACTTCGCCTCTAAGCTAATGAAACGGTGTAACCTGCTTGTACACTGGCTTTCACATCTACCAGACGCTGATTACGACTGCCCCGAAAGGGGAGGGTCAGGTCTTTTTGCTGTTCAACAAAACGACCGTCCACAATCACATCACACAAAAGAGCTAGCTCCTGTCGTTCCTGATCCAGGAGCAGCTCCTCGTAAACAAAGCCCGTGTAGGCCCATACAGTTCGGTCCGGACAAGCTGTGCGGAAGTCACGCACAAATTGCGAACATTCTGCTGCTGAGAAAAAAGGGTCTCCCCCGCAGAGAGTCAGTCCATCCAACAACGGGTTATCCATGATATCACGGATGACCTCCTGTTGACGTTCGGGCGTGAATGGCTCCCCTGCGCGAAAGCTCCATGAAGCTGGGTTAAAGCAACCAGGACAGGCATGGCGGCAACCGCTAATGAATACAACGGTGCGCAGGCCGTATCCTTCATTTAGAGATTCCGGAATATAGCCGCACAAATTCACTTATGCTTCACCCGATCGCGAACTTCGGCTTGCTTGGCAGCATTGAAACGAACCGTATAATCTCCTGTCAGATATCCGGTTACCCGACGCAAACGCTGAAAGTGCGTGTGTTCCTCATCTGTGCCGCATTGAGGACAGCTTGTCCCGATAATTCCTTCATAGCCGCATTCCGTACAACGATCCACCGGATGGTTGATGGAGAAGTAGCCGATGTTCTGATGCAGCGCATACTGAACAATTTTAAGAAACGCATCCGGGTTATTCCGCGCATTACCGTCCAGCTCGATGTATGAAATTGCACCAGCATTACATAGATTATGAAACGGAGCCTCCAAGCTGATTTTACGAGCAGCAGGGAGCTTGTAATACACCGGAATGTGGAAGGAATTCGTGTAATATTCCCGGTCATTGACCTCAGGGATAATTCCGAAGTCACGTTGATCGAGCAATGTGAACTTGCCCGACAGACCTTCGGCAGGTGTCGCGAACAATGTAATATTTAGATTATAGTGTTCACTCATTCGATCACAATACATGCGCATGGAAGTGATGATTCGCTGTGCTTCACGGTATACAGCATCATCTTCCCCGTGATGTTTTCCATATAATGCTTTCATGCACTCAGCCAGCCCAATAAAACCAATCGAAAGTGTACCGTGCTTTAGGAGACTTCCTACCTTCTCATCAGGTTCCAGTTTTTCTCCGCCTTCCCATACCCCTTCGCGCATCATAAAGTCCGAAGCTTTGGCTGGCTGGCTGGTCTGGATATGATAGCGATGGATTAGACCGTCTACTGCAATCCGCATAACCTCTTCTAATTTCGCATCAAAGCGATCCCGGTCAGGTGTCAGACGTTTGCCTGTACAAATGCCATATTCAATCCCAAGCCGCACCAGATTAATGGTATTAAATGAGAGATTGCCTTTGCCGCTCTGACGGTTTCTTCCGAAACGGTCAGAAATGGTGCGGGTACGGCAGCCCATCGTGGCAATGATGGTATCCGGGTCATCTGCGCGGTAATAAGGCAGGTTGAAGGTAGCATCCACATTCACAAAATTGGGATACATCCGCTTGCTGGAGCACTCGACCGCCTTTAAGAACAGATCGTAGTTGACATCGCCCTCTGCCTGGTTGACTCCCTCTTTACATTGGAAAATATGCTGTGGAAAAATAGGAGTTTCCCCGCTTCCGAGTCCGCGAATTGTGGCTTCCAGCAGAGATTGCGAAACAAGCCGGCCTTCAGCAGACGTACACATCCCGTAATTCAGTGAAGTGAACGGAATTTGCCCCCCTGCCCGACTGCTCATAGTGTTCAGGTTATGAATGAGCGACTCAGCAGCCTGCCGGGTTTCTGTTTCCGTTTCCTCACAGGCGAATGAATACGAACGAGGACAGACTTCTTGCAGATGGGTATTGGCTAAATGCAGTTCGTCATCAGACCAACTGGAGTCTATTTCTTCCTCGAACAGTCGGAGTCCTTGGCGTAGGTGCTTGCGGAAGGAACGGGCAACGTATGGGGCAAGGTCCCAATCTATTTTATTGGCAGAGACACCACCGAATTGGCTATTTTGCTGAGACTGGAATATGATGGCGACCAGGGCCATCGCAGACATAATCGTTTGCGGTGTGCGCACGGAGCCATTGCCTGTATTAAAACCGTCTTGCAGTAAACGACCAAAAGGGATGAAGATACAATTTGTAGTTCCGAGCGCATATTGGTCCAAATCGTGAACATATACATACCCTTGGTCGATGGCATCCCTCAATTCAGATGGAAGCACACGCAGACGCGCATACCATTTGGCATATTCCGAGCCGAGCTTGCTCATTTTGCCGCTGAACGATTCTCCATTTAAATTCGCATTCTCCCGCAGCATGTCCAGATCTTGTGCCCCAATGACCCGCTCGCCGATGTCGTATAATTGATGTTCTTCCAGCACCTTCATCGTAAAACCCTCCATATAGTAAAAAATATATATTTTTCACAAAAACAACATATTGATAATATCTAGTGATAACCAATTGTTTCGATCTATATATTGTATATACGTAAACATTGAGAGTATGTGACTATTGTCACATTGATAGAAGCGGAAGGCATAAAAAGGCCAGGTATAGAATAAGGGACACATCCACAGATATGCGCCTTACTCTATACCTGGCCACCGCCATTGCGACGAAATAAGTAGGCTTGCAAGTACATAGTATATAATATTGGAATATCAATTTTTAGAAGGTTCAGAGCAGCTTTTTCAGTTGGGATACCCGGCCTTGGGAAATATCGAGCATTTCTGCATACGCTTTTTGTGGCAGATCCGGATGTTCCTGAATCAGCTTGCGGAGCTTTTTTACCATTTCACCTTGCTGCACTCTGGATTGCTTAGGTTGCCAGGTTGTGCTCGTTTGGGGCGGTTTTGTATGCTCTTGAGCCTGGAGGGCATCATTGCCTGTGGCATGGACATATTCATCGCTCTTTAATAACTGGATGCAATCAGCGCAAATAAAGCTGTCCCGAAAATAAGTTAAATGATCCACTGCGCCGCAAAATTTGCAGGAAACACCTGTGTATTTCCTTAATACAAATCCTTCTTCATCTACGAAGAATTCAAGCGAATCCCCGATATTGATGTCCATTGTGGTGCGCATTTCCTTAGGCAGTACGATTCGCCCCAACTGGTCTAGAGGCCGTGTCATTCCCGTATTTTTCATCAGCGCTTCCTCCTTCAATGAGATATCCTGATTATACCAAAAAATATTATTTTTAGCTTTACATATGAAAGGGAAAATGCAATTTTTTTCTTTATGCTGCGTTTTACCTTTCATCCAATTTAGGATGATTTCGGTATTGTCGCCGGTGTACTCCTTTTTCGCTATAATATATTAAAACGCTTTCATAAAAGGACTTATTAGTATCATAATTAAGTTAAGGAGATGGCGGATTTGAGTCATGAAACAACGGGTATCGAATATTTATTTCAAAATCCGAAAATTCACCTGGACGAGCGTGTACGGGATCTCGTGTCGCGACTAACCTTAGAGGAAAAGATTGAATCCATGCTACAGTACCAGCCGGCTATTGAACGTTTGGGGGTTGCAGCCTACAAGCACGGTACGGAAGCGGCACACGGGATCGCCTGGTTGGGGGAGGCAACTTCCTCTCCTCAGCCTGTAGGGTTGGCGTGTACGTGGGATACGGAGTTAATGCGTCAAATCGGCTCTGTTACATGAATACAGTGAGTGTGGCTGAGCTTCGGTGCTGCGCGTCAGGCAACAGCCGTGATGCAGCAATCGAGCTGCATTTGGATACACTGGACAGCCAAGCCGTAGCACGTATGAACGTAGGCAATACAGGAGGAGCACAAGCATGGGTGACGCTCTCCGAAGGGCTACCGTCAGTCTCCGTTATCCGTGATGTGTATCTATCGCTCTGTGGGGAAGTGCGATTAGGTCATTTTACTTTGGGTGCTAGCAATCCAGAGGGTTCCGGCTTTCAGGCTTGAACTTATATGTGACATCACGTACAATGCATTCAACGAAGTTCATACAGCTTAGGGGTGTCATCTCATTTGAATAGTGAAAAAAGACTACGCACCGCAACGCCCAAATGGCTTGGAATTGCGGTAAAGGCGCTTGTCTATTTGGAAAAACACGGCGAGCTTTGTGCCAGTGGTTCCATTGCCCGCTCCATTGATTGCGAAGTTACTTTGGTGCGCAGGGTGCTGACGCGGCTTGTGCAGGCCAATTTGATTGCAGCACGTGAAGGGCGCGAGGGAGGCTATGTGCTTACCCGTTCAGCGGATCATATTACACTTGCCGACATATACCACGCCATTGAAATATGTGATCCCATTTTCCCGGGTATGATGCATGAACCGGAGACCAACCCTTTTTGTGAGGAGTTGGCGACGGCCGTATCCGAAATTTTAGCTGAGAGCGAACAACGCATGCTGGAGGTATGGGAATCTTATACGCTTGCTTCGCTCGCCAAGCGTACATCACTTGTGTTGGGAAATTGCAGTCATACTAACGATCAGGATGTAAACTCCTCTGCCAAAAGTGATTAATATGTTTTCGTTTAAAAGGATAATAGCCGATACAACGCTCGAAAGAGGGTTGTATCGGCTATTTCTGTGTAAGGGTCTGCCTCAAATTATATTTCATATGAGCAAACCCGGTTACGTCCTGCTTTTTTAGCTTCATATAGTGCTTTGTCTGCCTGTTCCAGCAGGGCCGCTCCGGATATATCTTCTCCTGTACCAGGGAAGGTGGTCACCCCGATGGACACTGTAACCCTAAGGATGAGCCCGTCCGCCAAAACAAATTCATACTGATTTACTCCACTAAGAATCTGATTAGCTATGCGTAGCGCTTGCCGAAAAGCGCAATTTGGCAAAAGTACGGTGAATTCCTCTCCCCCGCTGCGGGTGACTACATCATTAGCACGGCACTTTTCCATTAAAATCTGCCCAAGCTGACGCAGCACGGCATCGCCTGCAGCATGTCCGTAGGTATCATTTACTTCCTTGAAGTGGTCAATATCCAACACCAGTACAGATAAGTGCTCATGCCGTTGACGAGCTTGAGGAAGCTCCTCCTCCAATGAGAATTCAAGCTGCCTTCGGTTGCTTAAATTGGTGAGATGGTCTGTATAGGAGGTACGCTCCAGACGGAGTAATAGCTCGTTGGAAGTATTGATAGACTCAGCAATGAGGTACAGAAGACATCCACCAACCATCGAAATGAAGAACTGGAGCGGATAAACATGCAGAACATCGTCAAGATCTCTCAAATTAACCATGAGGGAACAAAATATAAAGCCCAAAGCAAAAATGTTCATCATAATCAGCTTGGGCAAACGTGACCACGACAAATGTGACAGTATAGCGCACCCCAGACCGGCAAGCAGCATAAAAACAGCGCCTACGATGGATTGATTGTTGATACCAAACAGCAAGAGTCTGCCTACACATATAAAAAGTGTTGCCATAAGCGCAGCAGGGCCGCCAATATAGGTCGCGGTAGCTACGATAGCCAGATGACGAAGATCAGCAATGGTATTAAACCCTACTGGAATAGAGTAGTACATGATGACAATGCCGTAGCACCCAAAAAGAGCGCCTCCAATCCAGTGCACCTTTCGCGTTAAGGTGTGTAGACGGATTTTATATCTCTGCGAAATAAGACCGGTTATGTACAAAAAGGTGACTAGGATACAGGTGTTTACAAAAAACGTACTGAACAAGATGATAACCCTCCCGAGAGGCATATTCCTTCATTTTATCAAAAAGAACTGACATTAGGCTTAAAAAAACAAAAAAATTTATTGGAATTTATTACGTTGGGTTGACTTGAACGTTTTGATTACGTGCGTGGTGCATAACTAGGAAGAGATTGAGCATACTCCAAAGATACAATAATTAGGAAATAGGTAGTGTACTGCTACCATTTTGGAGATGAGGTTTGCTCATGATTCGCTATCCCTATCGCAAACATAATAGAAAATCGGGTGTGGATAAGAAGAATGGAAATTCTCCGCGCTTTTTAAAAATAGAGACTTGTTTGGAAACCAACTTGCAGCAAATTAAGGAATTGACGTCAGATAGCCCGGACTTTCTGATTCGCCGCTTTAAAGTGGGCCTCAGGGCGGATGTTCCCGCCGCTATTGTGTTTCTGGATAGTATGGCCAAGACGGATACAGTGAATGAACTCATCATGAAATCCATGCTTAGCAGCCCATCTGCTGAAGTGGCCGCTGAGGTCGAGAGCGCAGAAGCGCTGTACACAAAAATACAGAGTCACGCGCTTGCGCTGGGAGAAGTGAAGGATTGCGATGATTGGAGTTCCATGATGAAACAACTAATAATGGGGGACACGATCATCCTATTAGAAGGCTGTGAAAAAGCGATTGCGTGCGGTACGCGTGGAGGAGAGACACGCGCGGTCAGTGAGCCAACCACCCAGACAGTCGTCAGAGGACCAAAAGAGGGGTTTGTGGAATCCCTGTTCACGAATATTTCTCTGGTTCGGCGCCGGATTAAAAGCTCCGATCTTACACTGGAGATGTTCCAAGTGGGAAGCACGTCCCTCACAAATGTAGCGATGCTGTACATGAAGAATATTGCAAATCCACGCGTCGTAGATGAGGTTCGTAAACGGGTAGAAAGCATCAATATTGACGCAATTTTTGAGTCCGGCATGGTTGAGGAGATGATACAGGAAAATCATTTCACTCCATTTCCGACGATCTTTAACACGGAAAGACCCGATACCATCAGCAGCAATATTATGGAGGGCCGAGTGGCGCTCATTATAGACGGAAATCCGTTTGTATTAGTGATGCCCACAATATTTGCTCAATTTTTTCAGAATTCTTCGGATTATGAAGAGCGTTACGATATGGCGACGGTGGTTCGCCTCATTAGATATATCAGCTTCATTATTCTTATTCTGGGGCCTTCTCTCTACATTGCCTTAACAACATATCATTATGAAATGATACCGACTCCATTGCTGATCAGCATATTGGCTCAGCGGGAATCCGTTCCTTTTCCGGCATTTCTAGAGGCGCTAATTCTGGAGGTCACCTTTGAGATTTTGCGTGAGGCGGGTATTCGAATGCCCCGTGCAGGTGGTCAAACGGTATCCGTTATAGGAGCGCTTGTGTTGGGACAAGCGGCCGTGGAAGCCGGAATTGTCACCCCGCTGCTCACGATTGTAGTAGCCCTGACAGGGATAGCCAGTTTCGCAATTCCAGCCTATAACATGGCGGTAGCCGGGAGATTGTGCCGATTTATTTTCATGATACTGTCTGCGTCCATGGGCCTATACGGCATTACATTGGGGTTGATTGCACTAATTGCCCATATGAACAGTCTGAGTTCGTTCGGGGTGCCCTACATGGCGCCTTTCAGTCCTTTTGTGCTGGAGAGTCAAAAGGATGCCGTATTGCGACTCCCATTCTGGATGATGAAGAAACGACCTAAAAGCATTACGTCTAATAATGAGAAACGAATGAAGGATGGAAGCGGGATTTCCCCTTCTGATAAAACCACACCGATGCAGGAGGGGGGCAATCAGGGTGTATCAGGGGAAGAGGAATGAACAAAGCGCAGTAACGTTTAAGAGAAGAATAGG
>NZ_JCAJRU010000047.1:0-24898 GCF_059447605.1 Paenibacillus sp. N119s
TTCATCATGCGCTCAATTTTGGGACTGTGCACCACGAATGTGTCGTTTTCACGTACAATCGTAAAGCCCTCGTCTTCAGCTGTATCCAATTTGAACACCTTACGTTCACTGACTTCTGCTACTTCCTCAACAACTGGCTCGTCCGGTATTTGATCCAAGAGATCAGCAGCCCGATAGAGCAGTTCCTTTACACCTTGACGTGTCAGAGAGGAAATAGGCATAATTTCAAGGTCAGGACGTATCGCAGCAACCTGCTCTTTGAAATGAACAAGGTTTTCTTCAGCTTCAGGCATATCCATTTTATTGGCCGCCACAATTTGTGGACGCTCAGCTAGTCCTGCATTATATAGCTTTAATTCGTCGTTGATTTTTGTCCAGTCCTCAAACGGGTCACGCCCTTCGGAGCCAGCCATATCCACGACATGGATAATAATACGCGTCCGCTCAATGTGACGCAGAAATTCATGCCCCAGTCCAGTGCCTTCATGGGCCCCTTCAATCAAACCAGGCAAATCGGCCATTACAAAGTTCCGCTGATCGCCCACATCCACAACTCCCAGATTTGGGGTAATCGTTGTAAAGTGGTATGCGCCAATTTTGGGTTTTGCCGAAGATACAACCGACAACAAGGTAGACTTTCCTACACTAGGGAATCCGACGAGACCTACGTCAGCCATCACTTTTAACTCAAGCGTAATGTAACGTTCTTGTCCCTCCGCACCGTTTTCAGCCAGTTCAGGCGCTGGATTGCTCGGCGTAGCAAAACGAATATTACCACGTCCTCCGCGTCCTCCTTTAGCTACCACAACCTGTTGACCATGACGCGTCATATCAGCCAATACTTCACCAGTATCATCATCAATGATAACTGTTCCCGGTGGTATACGGACGATCATGTGCTCTGCGTTAGCTCCGTGTTGGCTTTTGTTACGACCTTTTACTCCGCGCTGGGCTTTAAAATGCCGCTGATACCGAAAATCCATCAAGGTACGCAAACCCTCATCTACACGGAAAATCACATCTCCACCGTTCCCTCCGTCACCACCAGCTGGGCCGCCATTAGGAACGTATTTCTCACGGCGAAACGCAATTAATCCGTCTCCACCGTCACCGCCTTTAACAAAAATCTTCGCTTTATCTACAAACATGGTTACACCTTCCTTATGTCTGGCACTGCATTCGAATTTGAAGCATATTCCCTGTAGGAAGCTTCTCTGTTCGAAGGCGTTCACTTCCGAGTACGGATTTGACCTGCTTTAGTGTATTTAAATCAGCAGGTATATCACTTCCTTCAAAACGGACGATAACATCATTCTGATCCATACCAAAATAAAGTGTCAATCTGCGCACTTCTCCCCAGGACGACCGGCCCCCGCCATATTGATACGCACGCACCGTTTGTATGACGGCCGAGGCAAGCGACTCGCCGTCTTCGGGAGACATGACAGCGTCTAACTTTAACTCCTCCTCAACCTGTACCGACAACTGTAAATTTCCGGCGTTCACGCGAAAAGACTGCAAGTAAAACACCAGCGAGGGAATCCCTAGCTTAGATATTTTACTGTCTTCCGACACCCGCCCTTTTATTGTTTCCACATAAGCAGCTGATTTATCATGCTTATTCATACGAATATAGCCATAAAGCACCTGCAAATCATTCATCCAATCATGCCGATGATGGTTAAGCGTCGCTATCGCTGTACGCTCTAAAGAACGCAAAGCAGCTTTTCGCTCATGTTCAACCTGTTTTTGTGTATACCTCATACTAAAACAAGCAGCAGCTACAGCCCACACAGCTAGTATGATAATCGTTAATGCTTTGGGATAGAGCAGTGAAAAAACCAAAGGAATCAGAATGGAACCCAACGCCAGATAAGGCGCTCTTATCCGCTGGAACATAGCTTCTCTCCGTTCTGCGATAATTAAATGGATTAATCAACAACCTTAACCCAGTATAGCACAGACTAACTTTCCAGTTCATTACCATCATGCAAAAAAGCCTCCGACAAAAGTGCCGGAGGCTTTTCAGCGTGTCTAAGCCGCTATTAAGCTTCTACAGTAGCTGCTACTGGAGCAACGTCGATCGGGTAGATGCTCACCTTTTTGCGATCACGGCCCCAACGTTCGAACTTCACAACGCCGTCCACTTTCGCGAACAGAGTGTCGTCCTTACCGATGCCCACGTTCGTGCCTGGGTGAATTTTCGTTCCGCGTTGACGAACCAAGATGCTACCGCCGGTAACTGCTTGACCGTCAGCACGTTTCACTCCAAGACGTTTCGATCTGCTGTCACGTCCGTTTTTCGTGGAACCTACACCTTTTTTCGATGCGAATAACTGAAGATCCAATGTCAATTTCAACATGATGTCTACCTCCTTCTTTGTTTATTTTCTATTTGAATATACTTACCGTATGATTCAGCAATGCTTGTCAGCATAATCACCATGGACTCCAACAACAGTTGAACCTGTGCGTTCGCATCATGATAACTTTCAGGAGAAAGATACGCGCTTAAAAAGCCGTTTTCCATTTCTGTTTCCATTTCAACGTCTGTAAGAGCTCCAATCGAATTGACAGTTCCTACTGTTACCGCTGAAACACCAGCACATACGATATCTTCGCCAGATTTAGCAAAATTCGCATGGCCTTTAACAGAAAACCCCTGTATGCTGCCATCCTCCAGTCGTGTAATACGCACGATAATCACTTATCGCACCCTCTTACGCTTGGATTTTTTCAATCGTCACTTTCGTGTACGGTTGACGATGACCTTGCTTCACATGGTAGTTCTTTTTAGGTTTGTATTTGTATACGATGACCTTTTGACCTTGACCATGCTTCTCAACTTTAGCTGTTACAGAAGCTCCGGAAAGAAGCGGTGTACCTGCTGTCAAGCCATTGTCGCCGGACACTGCCAGAACACGATCGAACGTTACAGTTTCACCATCATTAGCTTCCAACTTCTCGATGAACAATACATCGCCCTCTTGAACTTTGTATTGCTTACCACCTGTCTCAATAATTGCGTACATTTGCTTGCACCTCCTTATGTCTCAGACTCGCCTAATAGCAGGTGGCAGTTTCCTTAGGATACTGCGCTTCAGTACCTGATTGGAGCGGTTACAGCATGTGCAGCCAATCTTACGCATCACACATACTAAATGATTGTAGCACAAGGTTCGTACACATTCAACCTTTAGTTTTGAAATAATATTTGATTAAGCATCATTTTATACGAGCGTCTTTTCTTCACGCACTTTTTTACGGGTCATTTCCAGTAAACCCAGCCGCGTCCAACCGACAACATATGATTTGGTCCGGTCCTTTTTCAATCTTGCCTCCAGCACAGATGATACTTCCCTACGATTCTCCTCTTGTTCCATATCGATAAAATCAATGATGATAATACCTCCAATATCACGCACACGTACGAGGCGGGCAATCTCTTCTGCCGCTTCAATGTTCGTCTGGGTCACCGTCTCTTCCAGATTACTGCCTCCAGTAAACTTCCCAGTATTCACATCAATGACAGTCAATGCCTCCGTATGATCAATGACAATGTATCCGCCACCCTGTAGCCATACCTTTCGCGCAAAATCGCGTTCCAACTGTTCATGAATGCCATAAGCTTTGAAAATGGTTTCTTCTGCATTACGAAATATCTTGACATGCGCTTTCGCAGAACCGATCTGGTGCAGCATTACTTCTGCATCTTTTGCCTGCTCCTCACTGTCAATGACCAGTTCATCCTGCTCCGGTGTAAACACATCGCGAATTAAACGTTGAACGATACTCAAATCCCGGTGCAATTCACAGGGTGCAGAGTGTTCACCCGCTTTACGCTGAATAGCCGCCCATTGCTTGCGTAGTTGATTCAGATCATTTTCAATCGCCTCTATACTCATTTCCTCTGAAACCGTACGAATTATGAGCCCTTCCTCACCCGTGCGTAGCTGTTCTCCCATTGCTTTCAAACGGGCACGTTCTCCTTCACGCTCAATTTTCTTGGATACAGCCACATAATCAGCACGGGGCATGTATACAATCCAGCGGCCCGGAAGTGAAAAATGAGTGGTCACTCTGGCTCCTTTGCTGCCAACTGCCTCTTTTAATACCTGTACTACAATTTCCTGCCCCACCTTTAACAGTTCAGAAATGGACGGCTTTACCTCTGGCTGCTTGTCCAAATGGGCATGAAGTACATCATCTACATACAAAAAGGCATTCTTTCGCTGTCCAATGTCAACAAAGGCGGCTTGCATACCAGGTAGCACATTGACCACTCTCGCTTTAAAAAAAGAACCTAGGATTCCACGTTTTCGCGGTAGTTCAGCCGCATATTCAACCAATCGTCCCTCTTCCAACAGTGCCATTTGGGTGATCTGCGGTTGGCATTGTACAATCATTTGCTTCATGGTTTTTCAACCTCTCTAAATACAGCCTTTTCCTCAATTCATAAAACATCATTTTGGCTTGGGTTCTCCACCATTTGGCGGGCGTGCCGCAAAATAAGAGCGTATAAGTCGTTGCTCCGGCAATACAGCTACAATCCGTCCCTGTTCATTCATAACGTAAACCATATGATATCGATCTCTTCTGAAAAGACGCAAAACAGGCTCCAAATGTTTCATGGGTAGGGATACTATAGGGATAGCAATGCTTCCCTTAGCCGCTTCGCGGTAAAAAAGCTCGTCCCTCCCCAACAAAAAACGTATAAAACGGTAAGGGATATTTCGATAATCCACAATATTAGAATAAAGCAAAAAAATCCCTACCGCCAGCAGATTTAAATGTAAAGGTTCACCTTGCCTTAATAATGGCGAAATACCATACAGGCAAAATAGCAGACTTGTTACGATACTGGCTCTAAAAGTCCATATTAATGTGCGATGATAGGAAAAGAATATGCTAATCAATGATTGCAATATTTTACCACCATCAAGTGGTAAAATGGGCAACAAATTAAACAATGCAATAACAGCGTTTCCCTGAATAATATAATTTACATAAGCATGCTCCACCCCGTTCACATTCCTAAGCCACAACAGGATAATGATCATGATTCCGTTTTGCAGGGGTCCCGCCAGGGCAATGATAATCTCCTTCCACGCATTAAGCTTCCCCTGATCCTCAATGACAGCCACTCCTCCAAAGGGTAACATCTGTATGGAAAGCAGCCGCGCCCCTAATAATGATGCAGCAGTCGCATGACCTAGCTCATGTATAAACACCAGTGTAAATAAGGTCATGATCTCGATAAAGTGTCCAGTTAATACAGAGGTCAGCATAACTAGTACAAACAGTGGATGCAGTGATAAGGTTACCCCTCGGACATTAATCAAGGGCTACCACTTCCGACGGGTCAATGTATTGATCCCCTCTTTGAATTGCCAAAAATAAAGTTGCCGCCTCACTACCACCGTGGCTTGCTGGCAATACACCGATCTCTTCTCCCTCCTGAACCCAATCGTTCACTTTTAAGGTAGAGCGTGAAAGTCTTCCGTAAGTTGCTGTGATACCACCAGTATGACGAATGGTAACTGAAATCCCACTTTTGGGATGATTTATTACGTCTAATACACGTCCTGCATCTATACTTTTAACAGCGATTGCCCCGTTATCGGTAACATTCGGCGTAATCTCTACCCCTTTAAGGCTTAGTACAAATGGCTGTGTTATATTGCCTTCAATAGGTGGGGAACCCTTTCGACTTGCGTTTACCTGATTCGTTTCATGCTGCTCGCCAAAAATCGGCAAAAAGGAAGGAGCTCCGTCAAAATAAGTTTTATACCATTGTCCGGCGGCTGCAAAATCCATGTCCTTATTCAAGGCATCCGCGATAAACATTCTCACATTAACTGCATAGGGAATATCCCAGCGAAATAAGCCCCATACCACTCCGAATAACAATGATGCTATGACAGTTCTACGCCAAAAGGAACTCCAAAAAGACGGACCACGATTTGCCCCAAAAGATTGCTGCCATCGTTGTCGATCATTTTTCCACTCGGTTTCCGGGTCTCTAAGTGAGTTGGCACTGACTACAGGCATCGATTTCATTTCTCTGTACTCATACCGATTCTGATCTATGCCTAAGGAATACGCCTCCGCTTTGTTTCCCTCGATTAGCTGCTGTATACGTTCTTTTCTGCGCCGCTTGATTCCGGAGTTTTTATCCATACTGTTCCGCCCCCTCAGCGAGGTAAGTTTATTACATCTTATGAGGACGGGCTTCAACTTATGTTGTCCGGTGAGGGATTACATACCCTAAAAACCAAAAAAACCGGCGCTAGCGCACCGGATATGTTTTGTTTTGTATTTAAGATATTTATGTAATGACCCAAAATTTTGCAAACCAGAATCATAGAAATTAAAAAAACAAACCAAAAACACTTAAATAAGTTGTTACTTATTTAAGTGTCTAGTATTACAAATGAACGCTTCTGTAACACTTGCCTAGAAAGTCTGTGAAAAATTCGCACCAGAAAGGACCGAGCAACTACCATCAGCAATTTCCTGCTTTCTTATCCGCCCATACCAAAAAACTTCTTAAAGCGTGTCATCACGCTCTTCTTCTGGTCCAGCTGCATAAGAGGCACCGTATCACCCAAGATGCGCCTCGCAATGTTCCGGTAGGCAATCGCAGCTTGTGCATCAGGATTCATAACCGTAGGCTCTCCAGTATTAGCTGCTTTAATTACCATTTCGTCATCCGGTACAATCCCAATAAGATCTATGCTAAGTACTTGCAAAATCCCATCAATATCTAGCATATCTCCGGATTTAACCATACTATTGCGTATGCGGTTAACCACCAATTTAGGTGATATCACATGTGAACTTTCCAGTAAACCAATTACACGATCCGCATCGCGTACAGCAGCATTTTCTGGAGTAGTCACCACAATAGCCTGATCCGCACCGGCAACGGCATTTTTAAAGCCTTGCTCAATACCCGCAGGGCAGTCGATCAATATATATTCAAAATCCTTCTTAAGCTCTAAAATAATATCCTTAACCTGCTCCGGCGTAACCGCACTCTTGTCCTTGGTTTGAGCAGCCGGCAGCATATACAGCTCCTCAAAACGCTTGTCCTTAACCAGTGCCTGATTCAGACGGCAACGACCTTCCGCTACATCAACTAGGTCATAAATAATCCGGTTTTCCAGACCCATCACAACGTCTAGATTACGCAAACCGATGTCCGTATCCACCAAACACACCTTTTTACCGAGCAGTGCAAGCGCTGTTCCTATATTGGCTGACGTCGTCGTTTTGCCGACGCCGCCTTTTCCTGAAGTGACGACGATAGCCTCTCCCATGTGCTACACCCCTTTGAACACGTTAAAATCGCGGCCCAGACGCACAATATTGCTCATTTTATCTATTTGCATAGCGCCATCCTTGAGATACGCAAATTCCATGCCGAATTCACGCGTCTCCCATTCATCTGGTGGACGGCTGATCATTTCGGAAATTCGCAGCTGCGTTGGTGCAAAATAGGAGGCCGCGATAATCGCTTCACTATTTCCCGCCATCCCTGCATGCGCCATACCCCGCAGGGCGCCGAGGACATAAATATCACCGGTACAAGTTATAATTCCACCCGGGTTGACATCTCCCAAAAAGAGTAAGTTTCCATTGTGATGAAGCACTTGTCCTGAACGGATAATTCCTGTCACCGTGTGAATGGGGGGCTTGCCCTGTACTACCGCAGGCAATCCAGGTGATTCTACAGACCGGATAAGCAGGTTCCCCTTCTGCTTCAAAATCTCCAGAATACTTTCCTTTTGTTCCTCAGTTACTTCCCGACTTCCCAGCTTAATATCCACATGAATGATCGGGCCTGTTAGAATATTTTGATGACTGTGCTCCAGCTTAAAACGCAGCTCACCCAGCAAATCCTCAAACTCGCATTGATCGTCAAGCAGGAATACCAGGCCATCTTTGATGCCTTTAATCGTGACATGATTCGATTTCACCGCCATTAGCCTGTCCCTCCTATTTCAATCATTTCGTCCCCGGGACGTCAAATCCCTGCTAACCCGGACAAAATGTGTGTAAAAAGGCCTAGACAGCCTCTTCCTTTTTCACACGAGTACCCAACCGCTGTAATTGCTTGCGAACGGGGACATAGATGATGAGGGCGAACAGAAAATGGATAAATAAATCAGGAATCATATACTGGGCAAGTGCCCAATTAAAAGTCTGATGATTCAGCTGGAACAGCTGATCAATAGCAAAAAGCATAGAATCCAGCAGAAAACTACCAATCAACACGGCCGCCATCATAATCGGCATCGGTGCACGTCTAGCTGTAAACACAAGCCCCAATAAGTATGCAGACAATCCCATCGCAAAAGAATAAGGGCCGATAATAAACCCGTAGTATACTACGTCATGAATAAGTCCGAAAACAATACCTAGTACCAATGCTGTATGACGACTGTAGTACACAGATACAAACAGAATTACGACATACACAAAATTTGGGACCATTCTTGGATGCCAGCTATCCGGGAGAAGCCATGGAAGAATCGTTCCTTCGGCTATAAACAGTACAAACAGCAGCAGTATTAGAACCTGACCGCGCATCTTCATTATTCCGGTACCTCAGGAGTGTAAAGGACGAGCAGTTCTTTCCAATCCACAAAGCTGGCTGCAGGCTTAATAATCGCTGTCCGTGTTTGGCCGAATTCTCCAACCTGAATTTTCTCCACTGTTCCAATGATTAGGTTTTTGCGGAACTTCCCGCCCGCACCAGACGTAATAATTTGATCGCCCTTTGCGATTGGATCTTTCTCTTCAATGCGAGTCATTTGAAATCTGTTCGTACCCGGATCATAGCTTTCAATCATACCAAACGATTGATTTTCCTTACCCAAGACTGTCGCGGCAATAGCATAAGAATTCGGATTTTTAGGATCCAATGTAGTCAACAGCGTAACGGTGGACGTAAAATTCCCCGTACGGCTAATGACTCCAACGAATCCTTCAAGTGAACTGACTTCCTGACCAACTCTGGCTCCGTCCTTCTCGCCAATATCAATCACGAGTGTTTTGGAATCATTGCTAACGCTGTTCACTTGAGCAACACGATAATCATAATTATTTTTCGCCTTTTGCGTTTGGGTGAACTTCAGTTCGTTCTGTAATCTGGCATTGGTTTCAACATAATTATGAGTCTGAATCTGGTCCCGAGTCAGCTTTGCCACGGCTATTTTTAACCGTTCATTTTCTTCGTAAACACTACGCATATTACCGATATCTTTAAAGAAGCCCGCTATTGCTGAAGCGGGCCTGTAAAAGATACCTTGCACAAAGCCAATTGAATCTCTGGCGAACTTCTCGGGCCAGGTTAAGGAATTTCTCTGTCCAAGTGTAATCCCCATAAGGGCAATAAACAGAACGATCCCAATTAATAGAATAAATAGTCTTTTATTGCCAAACAACTTAAACAGTTCCTACACCCCCGATTCAACGTTTGGAACGGACGGCAGAACTGCTGCGCGATTTGAACAAATGGATATTTTCCAGCGCTCTACCTGTACCGATTGCCACACAATCCAGAGGATTTTCTGCCACGATCACTGGCATTCCAGTCTCACCTGCCAGCAGCTTATCCAGGTTGCGCAGTAGTGCTCCACCACCCGTCAGGACAATTCCTCTATCCATGATGTCCGCTGCCAGCTCGGGAGGGCATTTTTCCAATGTTACTTTGACCGCATCCACGATCGCATTAACTGTATCTGATAATGCTTCGCTAATTTCATCGGAGGTAATCGTAATGGTCTTCGGCAAGCCTGTTACCAGATCGCGTCCGCGAATTTCTGATGTTTCCACTTGCTCTAACGGCATAGCTGAACCAACTTCCATTTTCAACTGCTCAGAAGTCCGTTCTCCAATCATCAGGTTGTATTGACGTTTCACGTATTGGATGATGGACTCGTCCATTTCGTCGCCAGCTACACGTACAGAACGACTAGTTACGATCCCCCCCAGGGAAATAACCGCAACTTCGGTTGTACCTCCACCGATATCGACAACCATACTGCCTGTAGGCTCCCATACCGGCAAATCAGCACCAATTGCCGCTGCAAACGGCTCTTCAATCGTGTACGCCTCTCTTGCGCCTGCTTGCTTGGTCGCATCTTCAACAGCGCGCTGCTCCACAGCAGTAATGCCCGAAGGCACGCAAACCATCACGTTCGGATGACGTGGAAACAAAGAACGTTGTGTTTGCGCCTGACGGATAAAATATTTAATCATCGTTGCAGTCGTATCAAAATCGGCAATGACTCCATCCTTCATCGGACGAATCGCACGGATATTTCCCGGTGTACGACCGATCATTTTTTTCGCAGATTCCCCAACAGCCTCAATGGTTTTTGTATCCGTACGCAAAGCGACTACAGATGGTTCACGAACCACAATTCCCTTCCCTCTTACGTATACAAGCGTGTTTGCCGTCCCCAAGTCAATTCCCAAATCTTTTGTAAAGCCACCCAGCATGATGTTAATCTCCTTTTCTCTTCCCTGAAATCTGTTATCCCTGTATAAACGGTTTATTCAGGCCGGTTTACCGGTCGTGTGTTAAATGTTTGATTTAAATATTATATTATATCAGACCTTGTTCCTTCAAACTCACAAAGGTCCCGTCCCCGATCACAATATGATCAAGCACGTCGATGCCTACGATGTTGCCCGCTTCCATCAGGCGGCGAGTCAATTGGACGTCTTCCGGGCTTGGCTTCGGATCACCGCTCGGATGGTTATGAGCGCAAATAATCGAAGCACTGCTGCATTTAATTGCAGCCCGAAATACCTCACGAGGGTGCACGATGGCGGAATTCAGGCTACCCATAGATAGTGTTTCCTGAGCAATGACATGGTTTTTGGTATTTAGAAACAGGCATACAAAATGCTCTTTCTGCAAATAGCGAAGCTGCTCAAACAATAGATCTGCCACATCCCGCGGGCAGCTAATTACCGGGGTCTCCAAATGGCGTGACAATGCTAATCGACGCCCCAGTTCGATACCCGCTTTTAGCTGTATCGCTTTAGCATTTCCAATGCCCTTAATCCGGGTCAACTCGCTCAGACTCATATCCACCAGTTGACGCAAACTCCCTGCCTGCTGCAAAATACGCTGCGCTAAATGCACAGATGATTCATTTTGTGTTCCTGTACGCAGTAGTATCGCTAGCAACTCCGCGTTGCTCAAGGCTTCCGCCCCATATGTCATCATGCGCTCTCTTGGTCGTTCTTCATGGGGGAGGTCGCGAAGCATCAGTATTTGCGACTCCAGCATATGTTTATCCCCTTTTTATGGACGCAACACATTCACTCCAAAGTCGGACAGCATGTCCGACAGCAAGGAAAGCGGCAATCCTACGACGTTAAAATAACAACCCTGAATAGATTCCACCAACGTAGCACCCATGCCTTGAATGCCATACGATCCTGCTTTGTCAGACGGTTCACCAGTATTTACGTATGCCACAATTTGCTCTTGGCTTAAAGGCTTCATTGTGACCTCCGTTTGGCGATGTCTAACAAGCATCTTGCCGGTTCCGGTATGTATGCAGGCTACCCCGGTGTACACACGGTGTGTTCTTCCCTGCAGTGCAGTCAACATGCGAACCGCATCCGCATGATCAACAGGCTTGCCCAATACCGAATCCTCCAGCACAACAATCGTGTCACTACCAATCACCAATCCAGCTTCCTCGGACGGTGCGGCGGTGCGCACGACCACTTCGGCTTTACGAGCCGCAAGGGTCTCCACGATTTGCTGAGGCGTCCAGCTCTCAGGCGTGCTTTCATCCGCATGACTCGGCACCACCTCAAAGGGGAGTCTCAAGTATGAGAGTAATTCCTTCCTTCTTGGTGAAGTCGATGCCAGAATAATGCGGGGCGTAATTTTCCCGTCCATAAGGGAAGCTCCTTTTCATCAGTTAGAGCCTGCGGTACAGCCAGAATGCGGCGATGATGCCGATCAGACTAAGCAGGCTCAATTCAAAATTTATCGTTATGTTGTAGCTAATAATATCCAGATCCGCTCTCGGCGACCAAGATATCGTAGTGGGGTGGGTCAGAAAGGAAAGGACTTTGAACGATTGAAGGGCCTTAGCAATCCAGGCACCCAAAAGCCAACCGAGCAACAAAAACAGTATAAGCATTCCTACATTTTTTTTCATCCTGATCTTCCCTCGCCATTTTTTGACACCTTCATTATTATACGGTGATTTGTACTGCAATACAAACAGAAATCCGGCATGGGGAACTATTTCCAGTTCCTTGCCGGAAAGTATGGCTAATCTATTGTTTTATGAACTGGATAAATTCCTTCTCACGCAAAACATATTCCATCATGGAGGACTGAATCTCCCAAATGTGTTCCTTGGCTGTATTCTTGTTATATTCCCCAAGTGCAGCGACTGCGCTGTTCATCGCCTTTTCAAGTGAGCTGGCGGAGGCAGCCGCTTCCTTGGGCAGACCGGTGGGAAGTGCAGCGATATTTTGTGTCCACTGCTGATGCAGGTTGTTTAACTCGTTCATGTCGGAGACTGGCACCGCATTTGAACCTGCTTCTCTGAGCAAAGTTGAGGAAAGTCCGCTCAGTTTCCCTACTAATGAGCTGCTTAACTGAAAAAAGGTAGTGAGTTTATCAGCATTGCCTCCATAAGCCGCTTTTTCGAATCCAGGTAATTCGAGTTCGCGGACATATAACTCCACCCCTTGTGTCTTCAATTGATTGCTGAGCAACTTGGCTTGCTCCCTATCCGGCGATATTCCTGCATATACCCGATTTTGATCCTCGCTATCCCCTCCTGCTGCAATGCCTGCCTTCGACAGTTCTTCCTTTGCCTGTAAAGCCCGCTCTGGGGTGCTGAAAACCCCATATTGCAGCAAGTAATAGGTTTGTGGCGGCACTTGAGCCGCTACAACGGTGACAGGGGTAGAATTATCTTTCACAGACATTGTATCGACACCCACAGATTCTTTAAAAACGGGTACAGCTTCATCAGCAGAAGTATTAGCCCCCGGAATCATACCCCCTCCGTTAAACAGTAACAACATAATATATCCAAACATCCCTCCAGTCACCAACGCACTGGCCACAGAACCGATTAATCTCCATCGAGAAGGGTGAGGTGGACGCTTTCTATACTTTTGACCGGAATAATAAGCCTCCTCAGCCTCAGTTTCATCCTCTTCCAGACTTTCCAGTAGAACGTCCGCATCTGACCAGGAAGCGGCCGAACGACCAAAAGGGTCGTCCCACCCCTCCTGTACCCTCAATGCTGGAGTAAAGAGCCTACTTGCACTCTTTTTATTCGTCTCCATAGGCTTACTGGGCTCTGAATGTTGTGTTGTTCGATTATGGTTCTCTATCCTGCTAGTCCGCTCCATTCCTTCACGCTGGTTATCCGTTTGAAAAAGCTCATCATCGTGGCATAACTTCGTATCTTTAATCGTGTCACGCTGTCCGTTCGTAAACATCTCACTTTTGTACGGAAGCACCTGTTGCTTATCCTCCCGGCTTGTCTCTGGCAACTGTTGATCGAACCGGAATGTCATCTTGGCCTTGTTCATGGATGCACTCCCTCCTTGTCCCATACTTTCTCATAGTTTGTTGTATGAGTTAAAGCAAGGAATTATGTCCCTACATTACAAAAAAAGGGTATCCCGCCACTTTCGTGTTCGGAATACCCTTCAAAATATCTAAAATTCATTAGTGTAATAGCTGCTGCTAATACGTATTACACTTGTTGTCCGCGAAGATGGCGTGCTAACGCATCGCCAGCTTTCCAAATGTCTCCTGCTCCCATCGTCAACACGAGATCACCCGGCTGTAACCGATCTTTCAGCTCTTCGATCACCGCTTCTTTGGTCGGTAAATAGATTGCATTCGCATTGCTGTTTTGGACGATTAAATCCACGAGCTTGGAAGAATGCACACCTTCAATCTGTTTTTCTCCCGCTGGTGAATAAATATCGGTAATGATCACTTCACTAGCCTCGCTAAACGCACGGCTGAACGCATCCAGCAGGAAGAAGGTACGACTGTAGCGTTGTGGCTGGAACACGGCAATTATACGCTTGCCAGTTGCTCTAGCTGCACTGATCGTAGCTTCAATCTCCGTTGGATGATGCGCATAGTCATCAATAATCAAAATGTCATTGCCTTCACCTAGCACCTGGAACCGGCGTTTCGCTCCATGAAATTCCACAATAGTTGCAGCAATTTGCTCAAATGGAATCCCTGCTTCCAAACATGAAATCACAGTAGCCATCGCATTATACATGTTATGTTTACCCGGTACAGATAATTCAATCGTTCCGAGAGCTGTTCCCTTACGGTTCATTGTAAAGCTTAATCGGCGATCACCTAATTGGATATCTGTCGCCATGTAATCCGCTTCATGCTCTACCCCATAAGTAATGACCCGAGTTTGAAGCTTAGGCAGCATCTCCCGGATGTTCTGATCATCGGCGCATACAATAGCTGCTCCATCCGGTCGAATTTGGCTCAAAAATTGCACGTAGGCACTTTTCAGGCGATTGAAGTCCCCATCATAATTTTCCAAATGGTCTGCTTCAATATTAGTTACAATGCCCTGCCAAGGATGATATTGCAGAAAAGAGCCATCACTCTCATCCGCCTCGGCTACGACAAACTCGCTTTTACCCGCTTTGGCATTCGTCCCCAAATTCGTGATTTCGCCGCCAATAATATACGTTGGATCAACGTTACATCTCTCCATAACCAGAGCGATCATAGAAGAGGTTGTCGTTTTACCGTGCGCACCTGCAACCGCAATTCCCTTACGTTCGTTAAGCAAGCGAGCCAACATCTGCGAACGGTGCAGTGTTGGAATATTCAATTCTTCCGCTGCCACCCGCTCCACATTGTCACGTGACAATGCTGTTGAATAGACAACGATATCCGCGCCCGCAATATGTTCAGGCGTGTGTCCAATGTATATTTTTGCGCCTTTTGCCGCTAATTTTTCTGTCAGCTCTTGTGCTGCCACATCTGAGCCAGTCACGGTATACCCCATCTCCAGCATGACCCGAGCAATCGCGCTCATCCCGTAGCCGCCGATACCGATAAAATGAACATGTTCCGAAGTAATCAACAAATTTCACCAACCTTTTTCCGAATCGGTTTGATACATAAGGGTAGCCCGTACATCCGCAATAAGGTACAGCGTGCCGGACACCACCCCCAGATCTTCCGCTTCCGTATGTGACTGAAGCAGGTTCAGAGCCTTTTTCCAGTCACCTTCTACAATAATTTTTAAATGTGTTTTGGCATAAGACGGCCGCAGCTTCTCCACGAGATGAGCCAAATCAGCGGCATTCATTTTGCGGCGAAAATTGGGCTCGGTCAGGATAAGCGTATCCACTAGTGGCAGTATATGCTGCAAGTATGCTTCATGATGCTTGTTTGCCAGCATTCCCATCATTAAAACCAATTTTTTGTACGAGTACACTTGAGGAAGACTTTTGGCCAGCGTCTGTGCCCCTTCTGGATTATGAGCCCCATCAAGCACAATCCTCGGCGAGGTACTGACTTGTTCGAGACGCCCTGCCCACGCAGCTTGCCTAAAGCCCTCCAGCAATTCCTCATCATCCAATACAAAAGCCATATACTGACGTAAGACTTCAAGTGCCATCATGGCTCCTGCCGCATTAGAACACTGATGCTCACCTAACAACGTGATGTCAATTTCCATATGCCGGAAGGGGCCCGTGAATGAAAAGGTCTGACCTGTTTCATCCCCATTTAGCCGTTCATACGTAAATTGTTCTCCTGCCAGGTACAAGGTAGCTCCTTGTTTGGACGCCGTTTCACGTATGACTTGAATAGCCTCGGGCTGGGAAACACAACTGACGACAGGGACACCTGGCTTGATGATCCCAGCCTTTTCCCTTGCAATCTGTTCCAGTGTATCTCCCAAAATATCCGTATGGTCATAGCCGACATTCGTAATAACCGAGACGATAGGGTTCACGATATTAGTTACATCCATCCTTCCCCCGAGACCCGTTTCCCATACCACAACATCTGGAAAAGATACCGTAGCATAGTACAAAATAGCTAACGCTGTGGATACCTCAAACATCGTAGGTGAGCCCAACTCACTATCTGCGATTTCTTTCACCAACGGATATAAGCGATTGGCCAGCGAAACCAGCGTTTCATCTGGAATATCGGTCCCGTTGAATTGAAAACGGTTTGTAAATCGGGTGATGTAAGGAGAAGTAAAGGTTCCTACATCGTATCCACACTTCATTAGCACAGAGGTTAGAAAGGCACATGTCGAGCCCTTGCCGTTGGTTCCCGCAATATGAATAAATTTCAGATGCCGTTGCGGATCACCCAGCCTACTCATCAGCTGTTCGATTCGTTCCAGTCCGGGTCTAATGCCAAACGGGATTAACCCGTTAATCCATTCCACTGCTTCATCATAACTTTGTAAAGGAGCTATGTCGCCGCCCCTGGTCGTATCTGACATCCTCTTCACCTTCAGGTCATTTTATTGTGAGTGAAATTATGCTTTGAGTTCTTCAATACGTGCGATAACTTTAGCGCGCTTATCTGAGTAATCGGCTTGCTTGGCCTTTTCTTCCTCGATGACTTTGGCTGGTGCCTTCGCCACGAAGCCTTGGTTAGAGAGCTTTTTCTCCACGCGCTCCACTTCACTGTTCAAATGCTGAAGTTCTTTTTCCAGTCTGCTAATTTCCTGGGCAATATCTAGCAGTCCGGCTAACGGCAGGTATAGCTCTGCGCCGCTAACGATAGATGTCATGGCTTTATCTGGAGCGGTGAACTCTAATCCCGCGTCGAATTCAGACGTATTACAGAATCGGCGCACATACTCCCCATTGCGGTTAATGATATCAAGAACGGCTTGATCGCCGGGTTTTATGAGCAATTCAACTTTTTTACTCATCGGCACGTTGACTTCAGCGCGGATATTGCGTACAGCACGAATAACGTCGATCAGCAAATTCATTTCAGCGACCGCATCTTTATCCTCGAAAGCAGGATCATAAACAGGCCAAGCGGCCAGTGTGATCGTTTCTCCCTCATGCGGAAGATGCTGCCATATTTCTTCGGAGATAAACGGCATGAACGGATGAATCATGCGCAGTGTCCGATCCAATACATATGCAAGTACGGATTGTGTTTTCTTTTTCGCCTCTGCATTTTCGCCATACAGGGAAAGCTTCGCAAACTCAATGTACCAGTCGCACAAATCATCCCAAATAAAGTTATACAGAAGGCGGCCTGTCTCGCCAAATTCATAAGCATCTATTAGACGCGTGATGTCACGTGAAGTTTCGTTTAGACGGTGCAGAATCCAACGATCAACGGTGCTCAAGTCACCAGTAATGTCTATATCTGCCGCGGTGACACCTTCCAAATTCATTAGTGCAAAACGTGATGCATTCCAGATTTTATTGGCAAAGTTACGCGCCTGCTCCACTCGTTCCCAGCGGAAACGAAGGTCTTGTCCAGGCGTGCTGCTGGTGGAGATCATATAACGCATTGCATCGGTACCATATTGGTCGATGACGTCGAGCGGATCAACACCATTGCCCAGGGATTTGGACATTTTTCTTCCGTCTGCATCACGAACCAAGCCGTGCATAAGTACGTCCTTAAATGGAATCTCTTCCGTAAACTCCAGCGCGGTAAAGATCATACGCGATACCCAGAAATAAATAATGTCGTAGCCTGTAACTAGAACATTCGTCGGATAATAACGTTTGAGATCCTCTGTTTGCTCAGGCCAACCCAGGGTCGAAAACGGCCACAAAGCAGAGCTGAACCAAGTATCGAGCACATCTTCATCCTGTATGAGCTTTCTGCCGGCATATTCCGGCAAAGTTGTAGGGTCCTCCGCCGATACAATCACTTCTCCGGTTTCCTCGTCGTACCAAGCCGGAATCCGGTGTCCCCACCATAATTGTCGGGAAATACACCAATCACGTACATTTTCAATCCAATGCAGATAAGTACGCTCAAAGCGATCCGGCACAAAGTTTACACCCTTGCCCGCTTTCTGCGCTTCAATCGCCTTAGCTGCCAGAGGCTTCATTTCCACGAACCATTGCGTGGACAGATAAGGTTCTACAACTACCCCTGTTCGCTCACTGTGACCTACCTGGTGCACATGCTCTTCAATGCGAATCAGTACGCCCTGTTCCTTCAAATCAGCGACAATTTGCTTACGGCAATCGCTGCGGTCCAGTCCCTGATATTTGCCCGCTTCGGCATTCATCGTTCCCGTCTCGTCCATCACCGTAATTTGCGGCAATTGGTGACGTTGTCCCATTTCAAAGTCATTTGGATCGTGAGCCGGTGTGATCTTAACCGCGCCACTACCAAAATCTTTATCCACGTAGTCGTCTGCAATGATCGGAATTTCCCGTCCGATGATTGGAAGCACAAGCATTTTACCGATCATGTGCTTGTAGCGGCCATCTTCCGGATGTACAGCAACAGCTGTATCGCCCAACATCGTTTCAGGGCGTGTAGTAGCCACCGTAATAAATCCGCTACCGTCTTTCAAAGGATATTGCAGGTGATACAGATTTCCGTTCACCTCTTTGTATTCCACTTCAATATCCGACAGTGCAGTACGTGCAGCAGGGTCCCAGTTAATGATGCGTTTACCGCGATAAATCAGGCCTTTTTTGTACAGTTTCACGAATACTTCGCGTACCGCTTTGGACAGTCCCTCATCCAATGTAAAACGTTCACGAGAATAATCGAGGGAAAAGCCCATTTTCTCCCATTGATTGTGAATGTTGTCCAGATAAAGATCCTTCCATTCCCACACTTTCTCCAAAAACTTCTCACGGCCCAAATCATAGCGAGTCAGACCTTCTTCACGCAGCTTCTGCTCTACCTTTGTTTGGGTTGCAATACCTGCATGGTCTGCGCCCGGCAGCCACAAGGCATCATAACCCTGCATCCGTTTGGCGCGGATAATAATATCCTGCAAAGTAAAGTCAAGCGCATGCCCAATATGCAACATACCTGTAACATTTGGTGGTGGAATAACGATTGTAAAAGGCTCTGCCTCTGGATGTTGTCCGGCACGGAAATAACCCTTCTCCATCCAGGTTTTGTACCATTTTTGTTCTGCTGATTTGGGATCGTACGTTGTTGGCATTTCCAAGGTTGTCTTGTTGTCTTGTTCTGACATATCAGGATACCTCCATGATTTTTCAATTGGCAAATAAAAAAAGCCCTTCATCCTCAAAGGACGAAAGGCTGTTCTCTCGCGGTACCACCTTTGTTTCACCCCTAGTGTATGTATCCACGGATCCATTACACATGGTGTGACACTTTATGCAGATAACGGTTGCGGACCGGCCTTATTCTACCGTGAACCTCCTACCTTCCGAAGGAATGAAATGAGGAACCGTTCAAACAGGCGACTCCCGGGTGACTTCGGCCAGTAGCTTCCTGCGGAACCTCACAGCGCTGCAATTCCACTCTCTGAAGGGCTTGCTGCCTACTCTTCCCGATCTCAGTCTTTCAATAACTATACCACATCATACATTTCCCATTGACTATAGTCAACACCCATTTCTCATTGACGATGTCAACACTTCGCTGCATGTTTCAGCAGCCGGATCAAGGGATGTACAATACCTGCCCTTCTTCCACATGATGCTCTGCCAATCTGTTATACAATTGTAGCTCCCGGGGGCTAAGCTGATAACGGTCTGCTATCGTTTCTAGTGTATCCTCGCGCTGTACAATGCATAACCGCACCTTGCAGAAAGGCGTTTCATCCTTTGTATGGAAAAAAAGGTTTTTCCACTTGGCATCCTCACGCTCTTCGTCGGCTTTCTGATCCTGTTCTTGCGTTTCATGTTCCAGCTGCTGCTGGTGTTCCGCTTCCTTCACCGAACGGCTGGATTGAAGCAATGATGAAAAGACAACCGGGTCTGGCTCGTCTGCTCCTTCATCCTTTTTACTGTTAAGCGCTACACGCATCTCTGGCTTTTCCTCAGTAAAGGTATCCTGAACTCCATGGTTTACCTGTTCTGACGCTTCAGGCCTGAAATCAGAGTCATTCCCCTGACTTACTTCCAACTGCGGCTCCAGATAAATCTCCGACTCTGTGGCAGAATGTGTCTCAGACAGTAAAGGATCGTCTGCTACATTGGGAGATGCAGAGGATACTTTGGGCTTGTTCCCTTCCGACCCTGCTTCCTCTTGCTGAAATGCCCACACTTCCGGCGTCTCCTGCTGATGCTTAACTTCAGAGGAACTCTCTTCCACTTCTTTTCCCGTCCACGGCTCATAAAATCGGTTCGGGTCTACTATCGGATCATAAGCTTGCTGCTCCAATGATGACTTTTGTTCCCCTTGGACTTCTGGTGAATGTCCCCAGTAGGCTGTCTCTTGTTGCGCTGCTACTGTGTATGAAGTTTCCGGGTCCGTAATGTTGTTGAATACCGAGTCTTGGGTAGAATAGGTCTCTTCGTGACGATACTCTCCATCGCCGGAAAGAGATGGAGCCGGATGCTCAGGCGCATGCACTACAGTAAATTCATCATCCAGCCAAACCGCCGTCTCCTCTGCATGTGAACTTTCCACCCCATGCAAAGAAAGAACGCCTGTAATGTTGAGACTGCGTAAAGAGAGCAGGTCCACATCGAAATTTTCAATCTCTACGGATATATCTTCCAATCTCCCTACCCGGTTCAGTGGAATGGTAATTTCCACAGGGATCAAATGATGAAGCTCACTCGTAATCTGTTCAGGTGTGCGGTACACGCCCTCCAGCAGCAAATGCCCTCGCAAAGCGGCATGGTCGCCGTGGGTTACAACCTGAATGCGTGGCAGAAGCTCAATTTCCTCCAACTCGGCAATCCCGGCAGCTTCCTCCGTCAAATGAATGCGTTCATAAATATCAAAACGCAAGCCTTGCGGCTGATCATTCTGTTGTTTATTCAAGGATGGCATCCTCCTTTGGGCAGCCTCCGCACATCCTCTGACGCGTGTCAGGCGCACGGAAACTCCATATTGCAAACCGTTTCTAGGTTCAAGTATATGCGCCAAAATAGAAGGCATGCCATCTTTTATAGCTGTTTATACAGCTTTTGAAAATCATCGGGCCAAGCATCATCCACGTTTACCGTTTCGCCGCTCAGCGGATGACAGAAGGTGAGGCGCTCTCCGTGAAGGGCCTGCCTGCCAAAATCAGCAGCACGGCCGCCATACAATACGTCCCCAAGCAAAGGATAGCCAGCATGACTAAGATGTACGCGGATCTGGTGCGTCCGACCTGTCTCCAGTGTCAGATACACGAGACTGACCGCACTCGGCCCACTTCCCCATACTTCGCCAACTTCTACATGGGTAACCGCCTTCTGCCCAGTTGGAGATACGCGGCGGCGCTGTTTATGATGCCTATCCTTGCCAATCGGCCAATCCAACGTGCGCAGCGATCGAGGCACTTTCCCTCGTACCAAAGCTACATAACGACGGCCGATGCCCTTAGCTCTCATTTGTTCGTCCAGCTTGAGCAACGCAAATTCATTTTTCGCATATAACACCGGGCCTGTCGTATCCACATCCAGACGATGCACATGTCGTACCGCTGTATGGATGCCATTCATCTCATAGTAGGACGCGACAGCATGATCCAGCGTCAGCGGGCCATCCTTTACACCACCGTCTGGATGGACCGCCATACCCGCTGGTTTGTGTACGACCAAGCAGAAATCATCTTCATACAAAACCTTCAAATCATACCAACGAGGAGTAATGCCAAAGTCCAACACAGGAAAAAGGGCCAGCCGTAGCCGGTCCCCTGTAAGTTCAATCCCTTTTTCATGCCGTAGCCTGCGCCACAGCTTGTCCGGTAAACCAAGACAGTTCAGCAACCAGCGATCCACAGCTTCAGCGCGATCTACAAGCTCAACGCGATTTTCATCGGCTGCAATTTCTCGCCCTGGTGTGATTTCCAGCCACGGTCCTCTTCTTTTCCAGTTGCCTTTCCAACTCATAGACGTTTGAGTGCGCGATAATTCGCTTCAATGGTCGCATCAATATCCTCAACCGTATGCACACCTGATACGAACATGCCCTCAAATTGAGATGGAGCCACACTAATGCCCTCATTCACCAATTCAGTAAAGTAACGGCGGAAGTGGTCCTGATTACTCGTTTTAGCGGTATCAAAATTGACAACCTTCTCGTCTGTGAAAAACGGACATACCATGGAACCGATACGGTTGATCGTGACAGGAATACCCAGTTCACGCGCGTTACGTTCGAATCCGGCTTGAAGCCGTGCTGCCCGCTCTTCCAGACGATCATATACTTCCGGTGTCAGCAATTTAAGCGTCGAATAGCCTGCTGCCATCGCCAGCGGATTTCCGCTCAGCGTACCCGCCTGGTAGATGGGTCCAGCTGGCGCAATTTGCTCTAGAATGTCGCGACGTCCGCCATAAGCACCTACGGGCAGGCCACCACCAATGACTTTGCCCAGACACGTAAGATCCGGTGTCACACCAAAGCGTCCCTGAGCGGAATGAAGCCCCACTCGGAATCCGGTCATCACTTCATCAAAAATCAACAGACTTCCGTACTGCTGGGTTACCTCACGCAAACCCTCCAAAAATCCAGGCTGTGGCGGTACAACCCCCATATTGCCAGCCACCGGCTCGACAATAATTGCAGCAATCTCTTCGCCAAATTTTTCAAAAGCCAGCTTTACCGACGCCAAATCATTATAGGGAACGGTGATGGTATGGGTGGCCACCACTTCAGGTACACCCGGACTATCGGGCAGACCTAATGTCGCAACACCAGAGCCTGCTTTAATTAGCAAGCTGTCCGCATGACCGTGATAAGAGCCTTCAAACTTAAGGATTTTGCTGCGTTTTGTAAATCCACGTGCAAGTCGTATCGCACTCATGGTTGCCTCGGTTCCCGAGTTGACCATTCGAACAATGTCCATGGAAGGAACACGCTCACATACGAGCTTAGCCATTTCAGTTTCTGCCAGCGTTGGGGCTCCGAAGCTGGTTCCTTTTACAACAGCAGCCTGTAAGGCTTTAACCACTTCGGGGTGCGCATGGCCCATAATAAGCGGTCCCCATGAACATACGTAGTCGATATAGGATTGACCGTCGATATCATATACACGCGATCCTTCCCCACGATCAATATATACCGGTGTTATACCCACGGATTTAAAAGCTCGAACCGGACTATTTACGCCACCCGGAATATATTGTTTTGCCTCATCAAAGGCTGCTTTGGAACGCGTATCCTTGCGTACCGTTCGTTGTTCGTCGATCATTATAATCACTCCTGTCTTCTGAAAAATACACTTATTGCTTCAACCATCTGGCCGCATCCTTGGCAGAATAGGTAATAATCATATCCGCACCCGCACGCTTCATGCTTGTCAGAATCTCCATCACCATTGCTTTTTCATCAATCCAGCCTTGAAGAGCTGCCGCCTTGACCATCGCATACTCACCGCTGACGTTGTAAGCCACCAAAGGCAGATCAAATTGATCTTTGATAGTACGCATTACATCCAGATAAGAAAGAGAAGGCTTCACCATCAACATGTCCGCACCCTCCAGCACATCGGACTCCGCTTCCCGCAACGCCTCACGAGCATTGGCAGGGTCCATTTGATAGGATTTGCGGTCACCAAACTGCGGTGCAGAATCAGCCGCTTCCCGGAAAGGGCCATAAAAAGCAGACGCATATTTGACGGAATACGACATAATCGGAATATGTGAAAATCCTTCCAGATCGAGTCCCTGGCGAATCGCCTGTACAAAACCGTCCATCATATTAGAGGGAGCGATAATATCTGCACCAGCTCTGGCCTGAGAAACGGCTGTACGTACCAGCACCTCCAGCGATTCATCATTCAATACTTCACCACATACCTCACCATCATGCTCATGCATGTGCACCATACCGCAGTGTCCATGGTCCGTAAACTCACACAAGCAAGTGTCTGCCACAACCAGCAATTCGGGATAACGGGACTTAATCAAACGAGTAGCCTCCTGCACAATACCATTGTCCACAAAAGCTGAAGTCCCTACACTATCCTTGGTTTCTGGTATGCCAAACAGGAGCACAGCAGGAATGCCAAGCTCACTAATTTCTTTCAGCTCTTCCTCCAGCTGATCCAATGAAAAACGGTATACCCCTGGCATGGAACTAATCTCCTGTTTCACTCCAGTACCAAATGTTACGTAGATCGGTTGGATAAAATCAGCCGGATTCAATACCGTCTCACGCACCATGCTGCGAATTGCAGCCGACTGGCGCAAACGACGATGTCTGGTAAAAGGAACGCTCATATTTATAAACCTCCATTTTTTATACATTCATTTGTAAAAATTAAAAATTTATAATGTCATAACCGTACTTGATTGCTTCCAGTCACATAACGATTGAATGAGGCTTTCAATGGTTGCCTTCTCTGACATCAAACTGACAGTCAGACCGGCTTGGGTTGCTGTCTCACCCGTCAAGGGGCCGATCACAGCGATGGTAACTCCCTCCAGTAGCGACACTGGATCACTGATCCCCATTTGTTTGAGGGCTTCCATGAAAAAGGTTACGGTTGAGGAACTGGTAAACGTAATCGCATGAATGGCACGTTCCTCAAGCAGTTTGAGGAGTTCGTCATCCTGTGTATTGGCCGCCAGCACCGTTTGATACAAATCAGCCTCGGTCACATGAAGTCCCATCTCCCTTAGCTGATCTGGCAACCAGGAGCGAGCAAGATCACCTCTTGGAAGAAATACGCTTTGCCCTGTCTGCAAATCCTGCTCAAACGCCTCCAGCAAACCCTCTGCCTGAAAAGGTCCT
>NZ_JCAJRU010000048.1:0-24386 GCF_059447605.1 Paenibacillus sp. N119s
TTGTATCCACACTTGGTCCGATTGCTGAATGGGGAATTGAGATCGAAAATAACTCCATCGTGGTCGATTCTCGTCAGGAGACGAATATTCCCGGCATTTTCGCTGCAGGAGACATTACCACTTATCCAGGCAAGCTCAAGCTGATTGCGGTTGGCTTTGGTGAAGCTCCTACAGCAGTCAACAACGCCAAGGTCTATGTGGACCCAGACGCCAAGTTGTCTCCTGGTCACAGCAGTAACATGAAAATGTAGTTAATTTAGACTATGACAAAAAAGGGTATTTTACTCCAGATTTGAATCTCTGGAGTGAAATACCCTTTTTCACGGTGTGCCTATTCGTTGCAGTGATTGTCCGTAAAGCCATCCGAACCCTGAATGACTTTACGGTCGCAGTACGAGAGCTTGTCCGGTCTAATGAAGGACTACGGCTGTATTCATCTCTAGCTTTCTTTTGTGAATTTCAGCCAGCAACAGTGCAATGAAGTCACATTCAAGTTTAAGCTCGATTGCCATCTGATAGGAATCCAAAAGCATTTCATCCGTCAGCATAGCCATCCTCGACACAACCTTTCCTTTTATTTCAAAATCTATTCTATCAAAATACCAAAAACGGAACAAGCGTTCTGTTATCCACAGACAATTGTGGAAATCCTGTGTATAAATTGTTGGTAAGTGTCGTTACCCCTTATATGTGACAGGGGATAATGTGGACAATATTTATACACAGAATTTTGGCGATAAAACGCAAAAAAAATTTTTTTTATGTTTATACAAATATATTAAATTTTAATAGATTTTCAATGAAGAATCTTGAAAAAACATAAATTATTGAGGCCTTGTGTTTACCTCCAAAATCCATATCCGTCCATTCTGGTCAAGCCCGTAATCAAATCCCAGTTGTCCGATCCCGGGAAATCTTCTTTCGAGTATAGGAATACAGCGCTGCGTAAGATCAATGATCTCTCGCCGCTTTCGTGAAGCTAACCGCCGGGGATATATCACCCGAAGCGCCTCTGTTCCTTTCAGCAAGGTTCCCCCCCTGCACAGATTCGTAATGACCAGTCCAGGACGAGCATGACGCGCCACTACCGCACGAAAATTCCATTTTGGCCCTTCTTTCACGACTTTGACTCGATAGTCAACAGGCCTACCTTGGATACTGGCCAGCTGAATACCTTGCTGAATGAGATATGGACGTTGGATTCGGAGCTTATTGATTCCCGCCACAAGCGCTCTAAAATGGCTGAACCGATGTGTTTGCTCCATACGTGTACAGGTGTAACCCCTACCCTCTTTTGCCACACGCATGACACCGATTCCTCCGCCGCCTTCCACGGGTTTGATAAATACAAAAGCATGCCGCCGCAGCATCATGCGCAATTGATCTTCACTATATAGACAGGTTTCCGGTATATAAACGGCGGTATGTGAATCATGGAGCAGCGCCTTTGTCTTTAGCCATTTGCTTGCGAGTTGTCTCATCTAATTCTCTCCTTTCGCCGTCAGGTATACTTATACATACTCAACAGGCATGTGCTATTCTTGGATGATTGTCAGGATCATGTGTCTATTTCGACAAGATCATCACGAACGGTAGCATGCACCAGACAACACTGGTACAATGACAATAATCTGAATCCCATTTGGAACGGAGCAGTTGAATTTGCTGACAGATTGTTTCTTTCAACAAGGAGGTCAACTCATGAATAGCAAAATTGGCATCATGGACATTGGCTCAAACTCCATTCGTCTCGTGATCTATGAAATGACAGATACAGGAGCTTATCGAATTGTGCAGGAGTGCAAAGAAGCTGCCCGGCTGAGCGAAAAGGTTGGGGCCAACGGCCGCATGGAACGAGAAGCCATACGCAGCATCGCTCCATTACTGCGCCAGTTTATGGAGGTGTGCCGTATGCACGGGGTTGTTCGAATGCGTGCAGCAGCGACAGCCGCCATCCGCAATGCGGCGAATTCGGATGAAATTGTCCAATGGATTGCAGAAGAGACCAGTTTAACGCTGGAAATACTTAGCGGGGAACAAGAGGGCTATGCGGGTTTTCTGGGCGTAGTGAATACAATGAATGTGAATGACGGAATCATTATTGACATCGGGGGCGGCAGTACCGAAATTACGCTATTCCGTGATCGGACACGACTGCATACGGTTTCATTTCCCTTTGGCGCAGTCAATATGAATTGGCGCTTTGGACGCGAGGTCAAGAACGGCGAATGGTCTCCCGGACAGATTGAGGAAGTGGAGAGCTTTGTCCGTTCTTCACTGCAAAACCATGATTGGATCTTCACCAATCCGGGTCTGCCGTTTATCGGGCTGGGTGGAACCCTCCGTACTTTGGCTAAAATCAATCAGAAACGGCGGGATTACTCGCTTCCTGTGACGCACCATTACGAAATGACAACTGAAGATGTCGATTACTTCTATAGCAGTCTGCCCCATCTTCCTTATGAAAAACGCAAAAAAACAGCCGGCCTGTCCAAAGACAGAGCCGACATTATCGTACCGGGTCTCATTATATTAAAAACGATATTTGAAGCTGCTCAAGGCTCCGCCTATTTGGTCAGTGGAGCGGGTCTGCGAGACGGTCTGTTCCATGAGCTGGTCAACGCTGAACAGCCTGTGGTGGCTAATCCGCTGATCGCGTCCATTCGCAATATCCTGTCATTTGCTGTCCCGGTTAGTGAAGCGCATGTCCAGCGGGTTAACGAGTACGCTGTCCAGCTTTATGACACCTTAGCTGAAGGAACCTCTACAGCTATGGACAAACGTTTGTTACTGACCGCAGCCACTCTTTACAAAACAGGTGCAGCCTTAAATTACTATCACTTCCGCCAGCATTCCGTGTTCTGGATCTTGCACGCGGGCATTGGCGGTTTATCTCACCGGGAAACGGTGCTAGCCGCGCTGATCGCTGATTACCACCCCAAAAACCGGACCCCCCGCTTGCTCCGCACCCATGCAGATATTTTGGAGCCTTCCGATGAAGAACGTGTGCATCGGCTCGGCTCGCTGCTCCAGCTAGCCATCGGCATGGATCGCAGCGAATCTGGCATTATCACCAGCATCCATCCCACAACTGGGGACGATGCGCTGCATATTCGTCTGGAAAGCAAGAGTGAACCGATCCTGGAGCAACGGGATCTGGTGGCGGTCGCAAAAGATTTTCAAAAAGCCTGGAATCTTACGTTGTCGTGGTCCATTCTTCCTTCTTCCAGTTTTTAACCTTCATCGCTTCGAATTGGCTCCTGATGGGAGCCTCTTCGTTGTTTCTTGCTACAAATTGATAGTTGCCATTAGGCAAAAGCTGGCGCGCCTTCACATTATCTTTCAAGGATAAGCGTAAAATATCCACCAGCATTTCCTTGATTCGGTCATCATAAATCGGGCACATCAGCTCAATCCGCCGAGTCAGATTGCGTGTCATCCAATCCGCACTAGATAAGAATAACTCCGAATGACCTGCATTTTCAAAGTAGAACAGTCTGGAATGCTCCAGGAAACGGTCGACAATACTGATAACCCGAATGTTCTCGCTAAAGCCCTCCACGCCAGGGCGTAAACAGCAGACGCCTCGAATGATTAAATCAATCTTTACCCCTGCTTGAGAAGCAGCATATAGTTCATCAATCATTTCCTGATTGGATAAGGAATTAATTTTGGCAATAATACGGGCTGGCTTACCTGCAAGTGCTTGCTCCGCTTCCCTGCGGATCAGCTCAAACAGCTTATTTTTCATGCCCGTCGGCGCTACGGTGAAAGCTTGCGGGGTTTTGAGCGCCGAGAAACCCGTGATTTCATTGAACAGCTCAGAGGCATCCTCACCCAGCACCGGATCCGCTGTGAACAATCCGATATCCGTATATACACGTGCTGTGCTTTCATTGTAGTTGCCGGTTCCCACATGCACGTATCGTTTGAGCACATTACGCTCACGGCGTACCACCAGAATGATTTTGGCGTGCGTCTTCAAACCGACCAACCCATATACTACATGACAACCAGCTTTTTCAAGCGTACGCGCCCAAGCAATATTACGTTCCTCGTCAAAACGCGCCTTCAGCTCCACCACTACTGTCACCTGCTTACCCGATTCTGCCGCACGCGCGAGTGCCGGAATGAGCTTCGATTCGCCATTGACCCGGTACAAGGTCATCTTGATCGCCATCACATCCGGGTCCTCTGATGCCTCAATGATAAAATCAGTTACCGCGTCGAATGATTCATACGGATGGTACACAAGCACGTCCCGTTTGCGAAGTACGTTAAAGATATCCTCTTGCGGAGGCAGTTCTTCCGGATACAATGGTTTGATTGCCGGAAATTTCAGATGTGAATATCCCTCCAAATGATCGGCAAAAGACGACAAAAATGTCAGGTCTAACGGCCCATCGATCTCAAACACATGATCGAATAGCTTGAATTCGCGTTGAAGCTCTGTCAGGGCGAAGGGGTTAATTCCTTTCTCCACTTCCAGTCTGACCGGTGCTCCCCGCCGTCTTCGACGCAGTTCTTTTTCAATCTCTTCGAGCAAATCTTCGATCTCTTCCTCATTAATGGACAAATCAGAGTTACGCGTAACCCGAAAGGCATGAACTGCCTCGGGAATATATCCGGTGAACAACGTTTGTATATGATGCTTAATTAGTTCCTCAATTAAAATAAATGATTTCTTCTTGCTATTGGATCGTGATGGCACCGAAACAACACGTGGAATATTGGAAGGCACCTGTACAATGGCAAAAAGCGGTTTATCCTCCTCCGTATCCCCCGGGCGGCTCAAGACAACTGCCAAATATACGTATTTATTGTGAACCAGCGGAAAAGGGCGGCTCTGATCGACCGCCATCGGCGTGAGCACCGGAAATATAATTTCATGAAAATATGCATCCAGCGACTTGCGCTGTGTCGTATTTAAGTCATTATATTCAAGCAATAAAAGACCTTTTTTCGTCAATAGGCGAGAAATATCACGATAGGTCCGGTATTGCTCGGATACCATGGAGACGGTGCGCTTGATCAGCCGTTTGTACAAACCGGACGGGGTATATCCCGTAAAATCCTTTTGCATAAAACCCGCCTTGATCTTCTCGCGCGTCTCTGCAACACGAACAGCCATAAATTCATCCAAATTGCTGGACACAATTGCTAAGAATTTAGCTCTTTCCAGCAATGGTGTATCTGCATCCTGTGCCTCCTGGAGCACACGGCGATTAAATTCAATCCAGCTTAAATCTCGATTAAAGTAACGTTCTGACCCGGCTTTATCCTTCTTCTGACTCTCTATCAACATATGGCCTCCATCAATTTCATGCAGTATAGTTACCCTTTATTGTACTATTAGATGAAACGCACTAGCATCACAGAAGTGTTAACGCAATGTAAAATGTGTGTAAACACAAAATGGATGTTGAAAAGGTCAAACGGATGCTTTACAAAAATAGCATTAAGCGGTACAGTGTTTACGTCTGTTTCATAGAATAGAATGACGAACATGCCTTTTTGAGTTGTTTAAGTTCATTATGATGTGTAATAACCAACGAATAGCCACGTTCAATTGCTGATTTGCACATGGCATGATATAGGGAGGATTTACGTTATGGAACCCAAGAAAACGCCACGCGTATTGCAAAAAAACATCGAATTTTTTACCGCAGCGTTATCTCAACACCTCGTTTCGGTCTGGCAAGAAGACCCTACAGGCGTATACTGTGAGATAGGCTGTGGATATATCGAATTGTTCAGCAGCGAGATGATTCGGGTGCGCAATCAGGATGGGACCCCAAGCCACTATGACCGCAACATCACAATGTTTCAGCTAATCACGAAGGATCAGCCGATATAATTATTATATGCTTGTCTACGCTGTTCTTCCAGATCGAATGGTTATATGTTTAAACTACCAATTTTCATATCTACTGAATCTTACAGTTTCCCGAAAAAGCGCCATAGAGCGCTTTTTTTGTCGACTTTTTTGAACATCGTTTGGAAAAGCAGTATGATAAGAAAGCATATTACCTAAATTTAAAGGGGAATCAACCGATGGAACATACAACATCAGATGAGCGCATCCTGGTCATGACCGCGGTTGAAGGCGAACGTGAGGCCGTGCTGCGCGGCCTGAAGGGCGACACTCGCTTTGTGGTCGAGCTGGCTGGTGTAGGCGCCCCGTCCGCAGCGGCTTCAACTGCGCAGGCACTGGCGACTGGCGGCTACCGTCTGGTCATCAGCGCCGGTATTGGTGGCGGCTTTGCGGAGGTCGCTGCACTGGAGAGCGTCGTCGTTGCTGACGCAATTATTGCCGCCGACCTGGGCGCAGAGACGGCAGAGGGCTTCAGCAGCGTGGACGAGCTGGGCTTTGGCTCCAGCCGCATTGCCGTGAACGCTGCTGCTACGCAGCGATTTGTTCAGGCGCTGCGTGACGCGGGTCAGATGGCGGTCGCCGGACCGATCCTGACCGTATCGACAGCCACCGGCACGGCGGCAACAGCAGAACGCCTAGCCAAACGCATTCCCGGAGCTGCTGCTGAAGCGATGGAGGGTTACGGCGTAGCCGTGGCGGCCAACAGGTTGGAGTTGCCGATGATGGAGATTCGCACGATTTCCAATGCTGTTGGTCCACGTGACCGTGCAGCCTGGCGAATCAAAGAGGCTTTGCAAGCGTTGGAAGCCGCATTTTCTACATTAACGGAGGTTATATAGATGCAAATTGCTTTTTCACCTTGTCCTAACGACACTTTTGTCTTCCATGCCTTGGCGCATGGATTGATTCCAGGCGCCCCCGCGCTGGACATTACATTCGCCGATATCGACATTACCAACAATCTGGCAATCACACCAGACGGACTTGATATCATGAAAATTTCGTACGCTGCACTCCCATGGGTGCTGGATGAATACGCGTTGTTGCCATGCGGTGGCGCACTGGGCCGGGGTTGCGGGCCGCTCGTGCTGACCAAGGAAGGTTCCGCCGTCGAAGGCCCCGAAGCCCTATCCGGTAAGCGTGTAGCTGTTCCAAGTGAACGCTCTACTGCTTATCTGCTGTTCCGTCTTTGGGCGGCCAAGCATGTGCCTGGAGGTGTCGGCGAGATTGTCGTGATGCCGTTCGACCAAATTATGCCTGCTGTCCGTGATGGAGAGATAGATGCAGGATTGGTTATTCATGAAGCACGCTTCACCTATCCGTCCTATGGACTTAGCAAGCAAGTTGACCTGGGGAACTGGTGGGAAGAAGATACAGGGCTGCCGATCCCGCTCGGAGCTATTATTGCCCGTCGTACGCTGGATCTGGATGCGATCACCAACTGGATACGCGCCTCTGTCGAATATGCCTGGAAGCATCCCGAAGCTTCGCGTGATTATGTACTGTCTCATGCGCAAGAGCTGTCACCCGATGTCGCCCAATCGCATATCGACCTGTATGTGAACGATTTTACCGCCAATCTGGGCGATAGCGGTTATGCCGCCATCGAAGCCTTGCTCTGTCGCGCCGCGCAGGAAGGACTGGTGCCTTCGTTTGATTTAGCCAAACTGCGCCTTGCCTCCACAACAACACGTTAAAAGACTCAGACATGCTATGCATGTTATCTGCTGAATAGAGCAGCTTAAACATATAAAACCTCCCGAACGAGTACATGGTCTATCCATGTGCCCCATTCGGGAGGTTTTATGATTTCATTTCATCATGCAAATCTTCATGAGATCTCGCTTGATCCTTATTCTTGGCTCTGTTCTTGATCCACGACCTCAGTCTTAAACACATTATCCAGTTTAGTGCCCAATCGTTTGACCAGCGGCACCTTGATATCCCGACTCAGTTCCTTGAAAAAAGCGTCCATATCACAATTAATCTTATCCAGCACGACCTTCACAGTACCCTCTTCCAAAATCTGACCATTCAGCTCCTCAGGTACTGTAACCGAGATATCATACTTCTTGCATAACGTTTTAATGTAGCGGCTAAAGATTTCAATAAGCTCCTCATTGTTGAACTTCTCAACTGCAACTTGCCCTTTGTTCGTAAATTTCAAATTCACTCTCACGTTAGCATTACCCCTTTTCCTTTTGACCATTTATTTTGGATAAACGTTGAACCCTTCAGAGGCTCTTCAAAGAAAGGGCCTTACCGGTCGTTTTAGACTCTTGTCCTTTGATATACTAAGTATAACACATTAAGTCCGTTTTCATTTCTCAACTTGTCGTTTTATGATAAAAAATGATACATTTTGCGCATTTTCAGCATAATTTCTTTCTTTTCATGCCAATCATTAGGAAATGTTTATACACAAATACACAAGAAAACGCCTATCTCGCAAAAGAAAGACGTTTCCGTATAGAGCTTAAGCAGTATACACTTATAGAGGTTTCGTACATTCCCAACCGTGTGAACGATATTCACGCACAGCATCTCGTAGATCCTCGATATCATCTGTATGCAGCAAAACAGCAGGTAGAATCACCCAATATTCATTCGCCTCTAAATCAATAAATACGTCCTCGACATCATAATATTGCATATCACCAAATGCTGTATCCCTGATTTTCTGTCCAACCAAAGGTGTAAAAGGGGAATCAAATGTTTTGATCACCTTCGTATATTCCTTCACACCCGTTGCCGAGATTTGCTGGGAAATAATGACGCTCAATGTTGTTACCTCCCTAACCTAATAATGCTCATTATAACCTTCTCTCAGACCTTCTACAAAACCATGGGCGAAAAAAATCATAAAAATCAATAACCCAATGCCAATAGCAACGGAACTGATGACGATAATAAGGATGCCCTGTGTGTTTCTTTGTTCCATCTTTTTAGTCAAAATTCCAAAAACAAGTCCGATAATCCCAAACAAGCCGCCAATGACAAAAAAACTGAATACGAACCCCAAACCTGAAAAAATCCAGCCAAATAGAGCGAGCACCCAGCCCTGCGGCTGCGGCTCACTCTGTTTCATCTGCCAGCGTTCCCTCGCTGTAGGTGCATATCTGTCCATTCCTTAGCTCCCCCGCTCAATTTGCATTCCTTTAGAAAAAAACTGTAATGCCCAGCATCGAAATAACCTTTGGTTCCTCCTATTGCTGTCCAGTGAGCTTAAACGTGCCGCCTTCCCGCTGACCAAGCGGATAATTTTGAACTGTCATTTTCACCTTCGTATTCTTATCCCATACCGGAAGCTTGTCAGATGTACCGTATTCTTTCATAACTATATTTATGACTTCCTCGGCCTTCTTCGTCAATGCAGCAGAGGACATATTATATTTGCCATAACCTTGATAAGCACCACCAAAACCAAGATTAGGTTGATTGTTCACATTCAGGAGCACACTCTTTAACTTTCCATCCTCTGCCACATCAAAAGTCACTTTTTCCAATACAAAATCATCGGTAACGACAGATGTCTGCTCTAACAGATGCGTTATGGATGACAGGTTGGTTGCTAACCTAACTTTTCCTAGCAGCGCTTCTGTATCATTTTGTTGCTTGGTTAATGCATGTGTTGTCTGTTTCAGCGATGCATTCGCTATAGTTAAAGAATTGACCTTCATATTCAGATTATAGTTCCATACTGCCAAGGCTATACAGCCTAGTACAGCTACTCCTGAAATGACCGTTGCCACAACTGCCAGCTTACGAATAGACTGTGGTTGCGGCTCCATAGTCTGAGTATGACCGCTTAACTCTCCCATACCAAACTTCCTCTCTATTTATATAGTCACATTTTACTATTCTCCCCTCTGATATTCTAGTATATTTTTCCTAATTCTATATTTTCTAAGCATTTGTACAGGAATTCGTTTGATCAGCTTTCGAGCTTTGGTTCGCTCTTTTCCCGGGAGAAGCTGTATTTACCAGATATACACTACCTGCAATCAGCACCAGCCCCACGACAAAGGTCAAAGTGAGTGATTCCCTGAGCATGACCATACTAAAGATCGTGGAAAGCACCGGAATCATAAAGGTGTAAGAGCCAACGGTTCCTGCGTCCCCGTTGTCGATCAGTTTAAAATAAATCAGCCAGCCCATCGCAATTACAAATATCGAAATGAACAATAGAATCGTGATAAATGAGGCCGTCCAGTGGATATCGCTCCATTTTTCGGTCGTAAGCCCAATTCCGTTGAGTATGATCCCTCCCAGAATAAGCTGCATCGTCACCGCCCAAATGGAATCCAGTTGTTTGCTTTTTTTCTTCATATAAATCGTGCCGAGCGCCCAGCACAGTCCAGAGGCTAGCCCCAACATAATGCCCAGTACAGACAAATGACCTGCCATTCCGCCTGAGCTAATCACGATTACGCCGCCAAAACCCAGTACCAGTCCAACGACCTTCAGGGGAAACATACGCTCTCCCAACCACATCCACGAAAATAAACCCAACAAGATCGGCTGAAGGAATACTAAAGTGGAAAACAACCCAGCAGGCAGATAACGCAGCCCAACCGTCTGCAAGCCATAGTAGCCTGCAATATTAAATATAGCTAACACCAGATAAGTCCACGCATTTTGTCTAAGGCGTAAACCTTCCCGGTTACGTATAGCGAACAACAGCAGAATTACACCACCCAGCAGAGTACGGATTCCTGAAAAAAATATCGGCGGTGTATCTGGCAAAGCCAGCTTGGTCAACGGCCAGTTGATCCCCCATACCATCACTAATATCAAGACAAGCCACAGCGTAGCTTTAGGCGTTAATTTTTTCATAGATGTCTCTCTCCTTAGAAATTCATTACACATTGCTTACGACTATCATCTGGATAGCCGTTTGCAATGCTTTGCTTTACTAGCTTATACTGTGGTCACTAATAAATAAAATGAATGTTTTCAATAAGGGAGATAACTTTTCACTTATGACTATTACTCAGATTATGATCTTTGTTCGCGTAGCTGAAACGCTAAACTTTACCCAAACGGCCCACGAGTTGCATATGACGCAACCTGCGGTCAGCCATGCTATCGCCAGTATCGAGAACGAGCTCGATGTCCAGCTATTGCTGCGCGATCGAAAAAAAGGCGTGCTCCTGACAGAAATCGGACAAAAGGTGCTGCTGCAATTCCGCATGATGCTGCAAAGCATGGAAAAAGTGCAGCAGCAGGTGGCCGCTGAAAAAGGCTTGGATGTAGGTACAATCACGATTGGTGCCTTTCCTTCTGCCTCCGCCTATTTTCTGCCCCCCATTATTCATCATATTCGCCAGCACTATCCCAACCTTGTTTTCGATTTACATGAAGGCTCTACAAATGAAGTCAAGGAGTGGGTGCATTCCAGAGAAATTGAAGCAGGCATCATCCTGTTGCCAGACCCAGAGGTGGATGTAATTCCCTTATGTCAGGATGACATGGTTATTCTGCTGCCAGACGGTCACCCTTTTCAATCGCACAACAAAATCGCCATTCGAGACTTGAATCAACAGGATATGATCTTTTGTAAGGGCGGACATGAGGTCGCCATTATGGAAGGTTTTGAACGCGAGCAAAGTCAGTTGCAGGCACAATTCATTACTCACAATATCAGCACGCTGGTCAGCATGGTCCGACAGGGACTAGGTATGGGCATTGTCTCTTCACTCGCCTTGTCCACGTTCCCGCACGATCTGACCGTCAAGGAAACCACGCCCCTGATCACGCGCCAAATCGGTATCGCTGTACCATCCCTGCGCAATGCTTCACTTGCCGTACAATTATTTGTGCGGACTGCACAGGAGCTGTTTACGGAGTTGAAAACATAGAGCATTGGCAACGAATGTATTATGTATTGCTTGAATTATTGTCATAAAGAGCACATTACCCTGTACAACACCCTGCTTCAAAATTTCACCCACAACATCACCATTAGGAGTACCCAGATAATCGGAAATCCCCTGAGAAAGTAGCCGTAAAAATAAAACAGCAGCATAGGTACTCGCAGCTTAACAGACAGTGCCTTCACCGAATGATGCAGTGCGCCGCAGAATCCGTTGGCACTGTCTTACGACAATGGTCTTGAACTAGCCTAGAAAAGCGGACGGGTTCTACAACTTCTCCAGATTTTGATAAGACTCTATGAACGCATCCTGCAACGGCATCTTCCACGAGATGGACATCCTTCAGCAATGTCATAGGACACCGCATAGGCCATGGTGCCAAGGTTACAGATGATGTTGTTGGAAATATCAACAGATACTTTCTCATAGAAGCATAATGTAGTTATAGTTGATAGTTTCCAACAGAAATATCATTATTTATTTTTCGCGAAGTTAAGTTCAATATGACTTCGACCATGTATCCATAGCAGTTCGTCCAATAAAAACGCCAATCCATCCTACTACCCAAGCCGATTAAATGTACAGCCAAGAAAACACTAAAAGGTGCCCGCCTTTGATAGCAAGCACCCATTTAATGGATCAAAAAAATTATTGCAGTATTCAAAATTATGATTAATTTACTACGTAAGAGATTGAACTGCCTTTATGTTGTGTCATTGTTATCTCCTCTGTCAATCCATACATATGATAGAAGAAACCCTGAAGCTTTATTAATTCACAAAATGTACCTCTCTCTATAATAGCTCCATCAGAAAATACAAATATCATATCATAGCGCTCTAATACTGGCTTTGATAACCGATGAGTAACCATCACACATGTAGTATTCTCCAAATTCAGAACTGTTTCTTCAATGGCATTTGCTGTTTCCTGATCAAGTGACGAAGTCGGCTCATCCATCAACAATAGGGGAGTACGGCGTATTAACGTCCTTGCTATGGCTATTCTTTGCTTTTCTCCTCCAGACAAAAAACTTCCTTTCTCTCCAACCTGTGTCTCCATTCCATTTGGTAGCTTATTAATTAGCATACTCAGGCCAGATTTTTGAATAGCATCTTCAATTTCATTATCGGAAAACATCTGATGCAATACAATATTTTCCCTAATGCTACTATCAAATAAGAAAACTTCCTGATGCAGTACAGACTCTAGTCTGCACCAATCCTCCACATTGATTTCCTTTAAGTCTACTTCATCAATACTGATCCTGCCTTTGTAGCTCTCATATTGCTTCATTAAAAGCCGTAATACCGTTGATTTTCCTGACCCGCTTGGCCCCACCAAGGCATACTTCTTCCCTAACTCCAAATCCATATCTATTCCATGTACATTATAGCAATCATCCTTATAACCAAAGGATACCTCTTTTAATGATACTTTATCCTGGATAGTTAGTTTGTGAATGCGAATCTTTTCCTGGCGCTCTGTATGTAAAAGTTGTGTAATCTTTGCCGATATATCACGTAACGATTTGATTTGAGTTATATATTGAATACTCATTTGTATCGGATTAACGATGCTATTAGTTAGTTGAACACAAGCAATCATAGTTCCCAACGTGATAAGCTGTCGTAAAGTAAGGAAACTCCCAATAATAAATACTGAAATAAACATAAATCCACCAAATACTTCACTAATAGAGGTAACCCAAGCACTCAATTTCTGAAATTTATATTTTTGATCTTCCGTCTCATGATTAATAAAACCAAATTGCTCTTGTACATGTCTCTCAATACCAAAACTTTTAATAACTGCAAATCCTGAGTACATATCATTCGTATGAATCATAAATTTTTCTAAGGCTTCAACTACTTTTCTCTTACACTTTACAAGCTTTTTTTCAAACATTCGAGGGATAAACATAGATGACAGTGTTAATAAGACAAGGGCTATGACAATTGTAGGACTAAGTAAAAACATCGCTAACAAAGATGCTGAAAAAGATATAAATGTCCCAATTAACGAGAATATATTTTTAAAATAATCATCTTCAATCATCTTTATATCATTACTAAAAATAGAAATATACTTGGCGCTATGGCTTGAGGAAAATTGTAGCAGACTTTTATTTAAAATATGCCCAAATACAATTTTTTTTAGATTAAGCATGGTCTTCCTCATATAAGAAGCATGAGATAAATTAGTTAGTAATCTAAGTATTGCGCCTAGCATGATTAAAAATACAGCCAAAAAAGCTGAATTAACAAATTCTTGTTCACTTCCGAATGTAACTGTGTCTACCAATTTCTTGAAGATAAAAGCCATATACATATTCATGAGACTTGATAAAATGATGCATATGATAAGAAATATTAACTTAAATCTATACTTAAACAAAAAAGGTCTCATCACTAACCCCCATTTGAATATATTTTTGCTGATCATTGACTACGAGATTTTAATTGTCTATTTTTCTCCATAAATTTTTAATTTTCACACATTAATCATGCCTCTATTTTTAGCTGCAACTACAGCTTCTAATCTCGAATGCACCTCAAACTTATTGAAAATATTTGTTAAATAATATTCAACAGTTCTTTGACTAACACAGAAGATAGCAGCGAGTTCCTTATTGCTTTTCCCCTCTGCGATACATTCCAAAATAGATCGTTCCTTCTTGTTGAGCACTACATAGTCCATTACTCCTTCGCGTTGATGAAGCTGTTTTAATAAAGTTGCGGGTAAAACGGAAATACCGTTTAACACGTTTCTTATAGTCCAAATTAGTTCATCGTGTGAAGGATCGTTTTCAATAAATGCTATAACGCCCAGGTTTAAGAGTTTAACCATTGTTGTATATGTATGAACCTGTCCAATAAATAGTATGGGTATATCCTGAATTAGATGGAAACATTCCAAATCTTCAGGAAACATTTTATTCAAATGATAGATACATAGATTAAAATTATATTTAGCTAAGTTCTCTTTTGCTTCCATAATAGTTCTGATAAGTGTAACATGTATATATTGATCTTGTTCGATCCACGACTTGGTAGCTTCTCCATAATCAAGATGATCATCAACAAGTAAAATGCTGTACATTTGACTAACCTCCTGCGTATTTTATACTTACTGAATGTTCTCGACAAAGTAGCTAAATAACCGCCTGTCAATTAAAGATAAACAGGCGGTTTCATAATGAGGGAGATTACCAGGAGAAAATAATGCAACCATGATAATACCAACAAGTACTGGCAGGTTCAACAGAACTTTGAGCTAATTTTGGCTCTACAATCCAACGCATATTTCTCACCTCCTTTCAAAAACAAAAGAGTGAAGTAATAAAAAGTTAATAATTATACTTTAAGTCGGTGATAATTAAATTTAAGCATTTCGTCTAAATTGTACTTGTACTCACAACAGACAGGCTGTTTATCGATACTTTCAAACGCCTGCTGGGCACATCCTCCTCCACATAAGGGCAATACTGAGCAACGTCGGCACTTTTCAATTTTATAGGGGGAATAATTAAGCCACTTCTCTGTACGCTCATTAGAATTTATACCATTACTAATATGACCTATCGCATAATTGGGGTTTCCTACCGTATTCCAGCATTTTTGAATCCAGCCATCTGGCTGCACTACAATTGAATTATCTGCAATAGCTGCACAAACAACAGGCACATATTGAGGGTAATAAGAAATGTTAAGCCCTTTTTCCAATGCTTTCTCATACAGCTTAAGAATAACTCCAGAGAATTCTTGATTGGCAAAGCAGCTATTACTACTCGAACAACCTCCTGCTACATAATCAGTGGTGGCAGAAAAATAAATATTTACTTTTTCCCTAAAATCTTGCTTCCCTAAATAATCCATATAGTCTTCCATGGAAGCTACGTTGTTCAAATCTACATTTGAGCGTATGTTAATGTGAACCAAATCACATGAATCTCTAATATTATTTATTATTTGATCAAATGTCCCTTGTTGGTTCGCCAAAACCCTTCTTTTATCATGATTAACCTTATTACCATCTATCGTAATTTGAATACTTTTCAAACCCAAATCCTTTAAAATAACGGCACGACTTTTAGTTAGTAAATATCCGTTGCTAACCATGTAATGCGCTATTTCAATATGTTTTGTGGCTGCCATAGTATTCATTTGATCCATGAGCCGAGTGACTTTTTTAAATTCAAGTAACGGTTCTCCACCAGTCCAATTGACAGTAATATGTTTCAAATCTGTTGATTCCATTGCGCTTTTTATATAACTCAAAATATCTTGCTGAATTTGCTCAGTGAAAGAATGGTTACCTGTTTTCTCAGTCAAATTCTCATAGCAATAAGAGCATCTGAAATTACAATTAAACGTAGGTAAAATTGTAAGATGCAATGTGCTTCTTTGATATCTAATTGTAGTGAATGACTCCTCCATTATCTCTAATTCATTAACGGGATTCAGATATAAAAATCGCCCTTGTATTAAATGTTCTAACTCTTCACAATTCGTTAGATAGGAAAAGTCTTCATTAATGAGGGCATCGTATAAGTCCTTCTTTATTTCTCCTAACCCATTAGTGAGGCTATTATATATTAAGTATTTCCCATCTCCCTCCTCATCTAGTTTCAAGTACTCGTTGTAAGAAGAAATTTTCATGTGTACCCCTTCTATCATTTAGTATTAAGAATTAGATTGACCTACTTCAACAATATACTAAACTAAATAATTTATTACATTATTTTATATCAGGTTAATCAATAACCATTCATTACTCTATTTGATTATATTTTACCATTACCTTTCTTAAAAATCACCGTAAATTAACCGCAATTATAAATAAAGCAAAGCTAAAAAAATAGAATGTAAGACAGCTATTAAAAAAGTGACCCCTAGTTCCCCCTGTTTCTACTCACTGAGATTAAACGAAAACACAAAAAACCTCTATACGATATAGTAGACGACTATACCGCTAGAGGTCTTAACCCAAAAACCTAAAAAGCATATTTCTGTTTCGTAATTGTTAACGTTCATCATGCAAGACTGCATGAACTCAAGCACACCCAATAACCAAACATAATCGGCAATTTTTTGTCGTAAACCTCATTCAGGTTTATTTTCAGAATCACAACTCGAAAAATTAACAAGGTTCTTCGCTTGGTTTCCCTGCATCTGTAGCTGTACGGAAGCTTGAACCACAGCCGCATGTAGCTACAGCGTTTGGATTATGAATGGTAAAGCCGCCGGACATACCGGACTCTTCAAAGTCGATTTCCAGACCGTCCAGGTAGCGGATGCTTTCCTTTTCCACGACTACTTTCATATCCTGTACATTCATATATATATCCTGATCCGTCTCGTTGTCGTCAAAGCCCATGGCGTACGAAAATCCGGTACAACCACCTGGCGTAACACCCAGACGTAAAAACATATTCGGCGTTTCCTGCTGCTCCAGCATTTCTTTCAGGCGTTCAGCAGCGGAATCGGTGATGTTAATCATAGCTCCATCCTCCTCTTTTACTTCATGCTCCCCTTCAGTATACTCTCTTATTTGCAGGTGCTCAAGTCATGGAATGTCCTTCCGTTACAGGCTTAAACACCTCTTTTTCTACTCGTTTGTATTGAACACCAGTGGTGTGAGGTTTATAATAGGTGAAGAGTGTGTTAAAGAAACTGTCGGAAATTTGTCATTTCAAAGGCGAAATTAAGAGACATTCGTCATTGTAGCCTGGCATTGTAACATTTTTCACATATCGTATATCCGCGCTGCCGGATTCTTACCGACGGAACGGGACATCCTGTGCGCATCAAGCGCTTGTGCCGCTAATTTGGCGGGCAGCCTCGCACAGAGCAACTTGAAGGAGGAATAGGCATGTCCACATTAGTTACACCTTTTACAGACCGCAGAATGGCGGAAATTGTAGAAAAGGTACAAAACGGGATTCGTTTGAACCTCGAAGATGGTATATATTTGTATGAAACTGACGATATTCTCACATTGGGCCAGTTGGCTAACGAAGCTAATTTACGCAAGAATGGAAAAAAGGTTTATTTTATTGAAAACATGAGCCTGTACTTCACCAATGTATGCGAAGCGCACTGCGCGTTCTGCAATTTCCGCAAGGATCAGGGGGAGGAAGGCTCTTATACGTTGTCCGGGCAGGAAATGATTGATTATGTAGAGCAACATATCCATCCAGGCGTAAGAGAATTCCATATCGTCGGCGGTCATAATAATCATGTACCTTTTCAATACTATGTAGATTCACTGAAAGCGCTCAACGAAAAGTATCCCAACGTTACACTGAAAGCATACACTGCGGCGGAAATTGACTTTTTCACACGCATAAGCGGCTTGAGTATTAAAGAAGTTCTTCAAGAGCTGCAAAAGGCAGGACTTCAATCTCTGACTGGTGGTGGCGCGGAAATCTTATCTGATGAATATCGGAAGAAGATGCGTGTTACCAAAGCCAATGTGGACCGTTATCTTGAAGTACATCGTACGGCCCATAATCTCGGTATGAAAACTCATACGACCATGCTGTACGGTTCAGTCGAAACTTATCAGGATCGGATTGAGCATATGCTGCAAATTCGTGAATTGCAGGACGAAACGAACGGATTTATGGTATTTATCCCACTGTCCATGCAGCCGAAAAGCAAAAACGCCAACATCATGCGTCGCAATTCTGCTTATGAGGACCTCAAAACCATTGCGATCAGCCGCTTGATGCTGGACAATATCGACCATGTCAAAGCTTACTTCATTAACATCGGCCCGCAATTGACGCAGGTCGCTCTTACCTTTGGCGCATCCGATGTCCATGGTACGATTGTGCGCGAGCAGATCAGCCATGCCGCAGGTGCGTTAACCCCTGCCGGATTGACCCGTAAAGAGCTAATCTGGCTGGTCAAAGGCGCAGGACGCATTCCTGTAGAACGGGACACCTTCTATAACGAAATCGAAGTTTTCGAATAAGTGTAGCATCGGATTCAGATTTCCCGCGTGCATTTTCTCCCCAATACTCACACTATGCAGCCTCAAGCTGCCTCGGAACACGCCGGTCTGTCTACCTCAGGCAGACCCGCTTACCGGGTTTTACTACAACATTAAAACTTGTGCTAGATCGACAAGACACCAGACCACTTGCCGGGGACACGGTAACGAAAGGACGGCGGATTTTGATGAAAAATTTCGTTATTCTGGGAGGCGGCTATGGCGGCCTTACCATTGCCAAAGAATTGCTGGATAAACATATTCCCGACAATATTCAAATTATTTTGGTGGATCGAATGCCCTTTCAGGGATTGAAAACAGAATACTATGCCCTCGCGGCAGGTACGGTATCTGATTTTGATTTGCGAGTACATTTTCCAGATGAACAACGCCTTATTCGCAGATACGGAGAAGTCACTTCGATGGACCTTGAGAATAAAATGGTTCATTTTCAAGACGGTGAGCCTTTGTCCTATGACCAGCTTGTCATTGCGCTAGGCTGTACAGATCGCTTTCATAATACACCAGGGGCAGAGGAATACAGTTGTACGATCCAGTCCTTTAATCATACCCGTCAAACCTATCTGCGCTTGAATGAAATCAAGCCTTATGGACATGTCCATATTGTAGGTGGCGGTCTAAGTGGTGTTGAGATTGCTGCGGAGTTACGTGAAAGTCGCGCAGATTTGAATATTACGATTATGGATCGGGGCGAGCGGGTGCTATCAGCATTTCCGCAACGTTTGTCTGCGTATGTACATGCCTGGTTTATGGAGCATCAAGTGAATGCGCTGAATCATGTTGCAGTTTCCCGGATTGAACCAGGGGCTATTTACAACCATGACGAGCAAATCACGACCGATGCAGTTGTATGGACGGCCGGGATTCAGCCCGTAAAAATAGTGCAGGATTTAGCGGTTCCTAAAGACCCTCAGGGCCGTATCGTGCTTAATGAATATTATCAAATACCGGACCATCCTGAGGTGTACGTCGTCGGAGACTGTGCGAGCCTTCCTTACTCTCCAAGCGCTCAGGCGGCAGAGGTGCAAGGAGAGCAGATTGCCCACATTGTACGCGACCTGTGGAAAGGCCAGACGCCTCATCCGCATCCTCTAAAGCTACGCGGTACATTAGGTGCGCTGGGCAAGAAGGCTGGATTCGGTTACGGCTTTATGGGCAGCACCTCTTTGCGTGGACGAGTACCGCGTCTGCTGAAAAGTGGTGTGCTCTGGAAGTCCAAACGCCATTTTGGCTAATTGGATACTCAACAAACAAAGAAGACCTGCTTCCACAGCTGGTCTTCTTTGTTTGTTGCATCTATGAATAATATATATTTTCTTCAAGAGAAGGCTGGCCCTGCGGATGACTTCTATTTTCAATCCAAATCCAGGTTGTCCCATGCTTCGGCTTCTTTAATTTTGTTTAGAATCACTTCGTACAGAAGCTCTGCTGAATCTGCGGATACAATTTCACCGTTAACCATCGCATAAGGCTCAGCGTTACACTGACCGCAATTGCTTAGGCAGCCGTATTCAATCACATCATAATCTGAATTTTGTTCCAATTTAGCCATAATCTCATCGGTACCAAAATGCATGTTACTGGTGCAAAATTCAATAATAGGTCTTAACATTTTTTCACCTGCTTTGGATGACGGGCATTTTAATTTGGCCCGCTTTGTAATATAATAAACAAGGTATAGGAAAGGAGTTGAATTCTAATGAGCGAAGCACAAAGCGTTCAGATGTATGATGAAGTAGCAGACGTACTGGATAAGCTCCGTCCGTTCCTGCAACGCGATGGCGGTGACGTTGAGCTGGTTGACGTTGAAGACGGCATCGTTAAGCTGAAGCTGGTAGGTGCTTGCGGCAGTTGCCCAAGTTCTACAATTACGCTGAAAGCAGGGATTGAACGCGCTCTTCTCGAAGAAGTTGAAGGCGTCCAAGAAGTGGTACAAGTATTCTAATGCTTGATGCATAATGATCAGAGAGTCTTGAGTTCGGTAACGAAGCTCAAGACTCTTTTTTGTATTTTAGCCTTTGATGCTTTGCCAAGCTTATATCGTCGGCCGAATGGGGTCCAAGCCTCCGGACACATCCATAATATTGCCTGTTATAAAATCTGAATGCTCCTCACACAAATAGGCGATCACACGCGCAATGTCCTCTCCGCTTCCCGGACGCCCACGTGGTGTCTCTTTATCCTGCATGCCAATGACATCGGCAATCGACTTTTCCTTGTTCGCTCCTCGGATATCCCCTGGACAAATCATATTGACCGTGATGCCATAAGGAGCTTCCTCAACAGCCAGTGACTTCGTAAAAGACACCAGTCCCACCTTGGCAGCTGCGTAGACGGCGCGATGCGGCCAAGCCCTCGCTTCTCCAGCATGACCAAAGCCAAAATGAATAATACGTCCCCATTGCTGGCTACGCATATGTGGCAATACCAAATGATCCAGCAACATGGTACCCACCAGATTTCCCTGTATCATGGCATGAATCTCAGCTACACTGTAATCTGCAAACAAACGGCGTTCCCGGATGAAGGGTCCGGCATTATTCACCATAATATCGACCCCGCCCAGCCGATCCTGCACCTCACCGATCAGCCTTGTAATATCTTCCTGAACCGAGATATCTGCTTGTAAAGACAGGCAGCGGACTCCCTTAGACTCAATGTCCTGCTTAAGCGATTCGGCTTCAGCCTGACTATGCACATAATTTAGCGCAATGTCACAGCCTTCATCAGCCAGACGCAGAGCGGTCATTTTACCTAAACCTTTGGCACTGCCCGTTATGAGTGCGACTTTGTCTCTCAACAGTTTTCCTCCTCTTCACAGAGAACGGTCACCCCCAAGTATAAAATATTTGAGCAGTCCCTACAACTCTCAGCCAAAAAGAACCCCCAGTCCTCTTATTTTAGAGAATCTGGGGGTTACGATTAGCGCATTTTTGTTTTCTGCTTAAAATGCAGGGATAATTGCGCCTTGATATTTGTCTTCAATAAATTTTTTAGTTTCTGGAGATTGCAAAGCTTTAAGCAGTTTCTTGATCGCTTCGGAATCTTTATTATCAGGACGTGCTACCAGTACATTAGCATATGGAGACTCTTTGTCTTCCAGCGCCAGTGCATCCTTGGTCGGATTCAGTTTAGCTTCCAGAGCGTAGTTCGTATTGATCAATGCAATATCCACTTCAGGCAACTGACGTGGCAGCATAGCTGCTTCCAGCTCCTTGAATTTCAGGTTTTTCTTGTTTTCAGTAATATCTTTTACAGTAGCTTCAATGTTACTTGAGTCTTTCAGTTTGATCAGACCTTGTTTCTCCAACAGCAGCAATGCCCGGCCTCCATTAGTTGCATCGTTCGGAATCGCTACCGTTGCACCGTCTGGAAGTTCATCAAGCTTTTTATATTTTTGAGAGTAGATACCGAATGGCTCCAGATGAACGGCGCCAACAGATACCAGGTTCATTTTACGCTCTTTGTTCATTACATTTAGGTAAGGCACATGTTGATAAAAGTTAGCATCCAGTTGCTTGTCGAACAATTGTACGTTCGGTTGTACATAGTCGTTAAACTGAACGACTTGAAGGCGAACTCCTTCTTTTTCCAATTGAGGCTTGATCGCTTCCAAAATTTCCGCATGTGGCACAGGAGAAGCTCCAACTTTCAGTTCGACTTCACGTGGTGACCCGCCAGTATTTTCAGCCGCATTGTTTGTATCTGATGTTGTGCTTTTTGTACCGCAAGCAGCCAGTACCGCAATTAATGTCAAGCTCAATACCGCCAATACCCATTTCTTCATGTTGTTACCCCTCCAATAATTTGTAGTATTCAGGAACAGACGTCCTGACCAATAAGGATATCTATATATGTTTTCCCTATTTTCGAGTATAATGCCGCACGAGGCGATCTCCTGCCATTTGCAGCAGTTGTACTAATACGACCATTAGCACGACCGCAACAATCATTACAGCCGTTTCGTAACGATAATAGCCGTAGTTGATAGCCAGCGTACCCAGTCCACCGCCCCCGATCATTCCGGACATTGCCGTGTAAGATACGAGTGTAACGACGGTAATGGTTAATGCGGCCAGCAGGCCCGGAAGTGCTTCGCGTAACAGCACACGCCGGATAATTTGTCCTGTCGAGGCCCCCATCGCTTGTGCAGCCTCAATCACACCCTTGTCCACTTCACGCAGAGACGTTTCGACAAGACGGGCAAAGAATGGGGCAGCCCCGATAACCAATGGCGGGATGGTTCCCAGTACCCCGGTAGAGGTACCTACCAACGATCGTGTAAAAGGAATAAGTGCAACGATCAAAATGATAAATGGTACGGAACGCAAAATGTTCACGATGAAGGATAATACAATGTATATCACCTTCATCAAAGTCAACGAGGAGCGGCTCGCCAGAAACAACAATATACCGAGTGGCAATCCAATAACGAGGGTGAACAATGCAGATGCTCCGAGCATCTGAAGGGTCTCCAGCGTAGAATTCCCTAGCTCTTCCCAACTCACTTGTGAAAAATCAAGTTCGCTCATTGTCCGATCACCTCCACATCAAGTCCTTGCCCAGACACTTCGCGCAGCGTGTGCTCTATATCTGCAGGGTTTCCTTCAAAACGAACGATCAGCTGTCCATACGGTACGTTTTTAATTGTAGAGATGGTTCCCTGCAAGATTGCAAAATCAACCCCTGTACTTCGAGCCGTACGCGACAGAATCGCATCATAAGTTTTGCTGCCCAAGAAGGAGATACGCACCACCTGCGCCGATTCCCCGCTACCTGCGGCTGCAATCGCTGCTTGCAACTCCTCAGGATGTTCTGCCTCCCGCTGGATAAAGTCCTTAGTTACCTGGTGCTGTGGCTTCAAAAACACTTCTGCCACCGGGCCCTGCTCCACGATATCCCCCTGATGAATGACACCAACCCGATCACAAATACTTTGGATGACATGCATCTCATGGGTAATCAATACGATGGTCAAATTAAAGCGCTGATTAATATCCAGCAGCAATTTTAGGATAGAGCCTGTCGTCTGCGGATCAAGTGCAGACGTCGCTTCGTCACACAGCAACACATGCGGATCACTAGCCAGTGCCCGTGCAATTCCTACCCGCTGCTTCTGTCCGCCTGAAAGCTGTGACGGATACTTTCCACTGTGTTCTTTCAGCCCCACCAGTTCCAGCAGCTCGTGAACTTTCTTGTCCATCTCCTGCTTAGGGGTATTTACCAGACGCAATGGAAATGCAATGTTGTCATAGACCGTTGCTGAAGACAACAAATTAAAATGTTGAAAAATCATTCCGATTTTTCGACGTTGCTTCTGTAACTGGGATTGACTCACAGTCACAAGGTTTACCCCATCTACCCATACTTCGCCTGCAGTAGGGCGCTCCAATAAATTAATACAGCGGATCAATGTACTTTTGCCCGCCCCGGAGTGACCAATCACCCCGAATATTTCTCCCCGCTTTATAGAAAGGTTCAACCCGGACAGCGCATTAACGCGTCGGTTGCCTTTACCATAATGCTTGGTTAATTGCTTAAGTTCTATCAACGTGCTGCGACCTCCTTCACTTCTTCCTTACCCTTTTAACCAGTTGTCATCTCTCAGGATTGTA
>NZ_JCAJRU010000049.1:0-24140 GCF_059447605.1 Paenibacillus sp. N119s
GGGTTGCCCAATCCTACAATCCACTTCATTAACCTTGACACCCTCTTTCGAAGTCTTGATTTTTTGGTAAAATAGTTGTATTGAACAGGAAGGTGCGTGCCGATATGCTCAATCAAGGTGATATCCTCTTATATGACAGCCATTTTCTATATCATTTAAAACATTCCGTTCCTGTCCAAATTTATGACGGGAATGAACATGTCCAAATTGGCATCATTGCACGTTTTAATGAGCATTTCGTCGAAATAGAGGACACACTATACAATCGTCAACGCTTTACATTCATATCTCGCCCAGGCTTTTAGCCTGACATGCTGATAGGGGTTACCTTTTCCACATGGAAAAAGCAACCCCTTTTTTAAATGAGCCAGCGCTTATTCGATTTCAAACAGTTTGCTGATCGACAATTCTTCATGCACACGGATGATGGCTTCTCCCATTAATGGAGCCACAGACAGTACCTTCAGCTTGCTTGTCGGATTTGGGTGAACGATCGGGATTGTATCCGTCACAACCACCTCTTTTAATGGCGAATTCTCCAGTCTTTCCATCGCAGGACCAGACAGCACGGCATGTGTACAACATGCATACACATCTTTTACGCCGCCTTCTTTAAGTGCATTTGCACCCAATACAATCGTTCCGGCTGTATCAATGATATCATCAATTAAAATAGCCGTTTTCCCCTCAATGTTCCCGATGATATTCATCACTTCACTGACATTTGGCTCTGGACGACGCTTATCAATAATAGCGAGCGGCGCACTCAGGAAGTCTGCCAGCTTGCGCGCACGAACCACCCCGCCATGATCGGGTGAAACGACAATCGGGTTCTCAATTTGCTTGGAACGGAAATATTGGGCCAGAATTGGCGCTCCCAGCATATGATCGACTGGAATATCGAAGAATCCCTGAATCTGCATCGCATGCAAATCCATACTGATTACGCGGTGAGCCCCCGCCTTTTCAATCAGGTTAGCAACAAGCTTCGCTGTGATCGGATCACGTGAACGAGCCTTACGATCCTGGCGAGCATAACCGTAATATGGCATAACAACATTGATACTTTTGGCAGAAGCGCGTTTAAGTGCATCAATCATAACCAATAATTCCATCAAGTTGTCATTAACTGGCAGACAAGTGGACTGTACGACATACACATGGCAGCCGCGAACACTTTCCGACAGCTTAACCTGAATTTCACCGTCACTAAACGATGTGGTATGGGATTCCCCCATTGGGATTCCGATGTAGTCCGCAATCTGGTGGGCTAACTTCGGATTGGAGTTACAAGTAAATATTTTGAGTTTGGAATCGCAATAAGTCATTAATAGAAACCCTCCGTGCTGGTTCATTCATTACAGATTCAACAGCTTGCTGATTAAGGTCATTCCGATCTTTTTTTCTTCGCTTTGGCGCGCGCGCGGATCTTGTCCGCATATCCGGCTTTGTTCTCTTGACGTGGTCTGGCAATGGCCAGGTCGTTATCAGGGACGGCATGTGTTACAGTGGAGCCTGCGACAACATAAGCACCTTTTCCAATCTTAATCGGGGCGATCAGATTCACATTGCTGCCAATAAAGGCATCGTCTTCAATTTCTGTAATGGATTTATTATATCCATCATAATTGACCGTTATTGCCCCGCAGCCAATATTTACGTTTGTACCCACCTTGGCATCACCGACATAGCTCAGATGAGACACTTTGGAATGATCTCCAATGGTCGCATTTTTTACCTCTACAAAATCACCAATCTTCACATGTTCGCCAAGCTTCGCACCTGGACGCAGGTAAGCAAACGGCCCTACAGATGTACTGCTACCCACTTCCGCTTCGTTCAACACCGAATGTTTCACTGTTGCTCCTGAGTGGATAATCGTATTTTGAATCTCTGCCTGCGGACCAATCACACAATCTTCACCGATTTGTGTTTGACCATGCAGCCATGTGTTCGGGTACAATACTGTATCGGAACCAATGACAACATCACTCCCGATGTAGGTTGAAGACGGATCAATGACAGTGACACCATTCAGCATATGTTTGCGAACGATGCGCTCGCGCATATAACCTTCAGCAACCGACAAAGCAACTCTGTCGTTTACACCGATAGATTCCGACACGTCATCTGTCAAATACGCCTCAACCTGCTCACCTTCGCCATGCAGAATACCAATGACATCTGTCAGGTAGTATTCTTGCTGCGCATTGGTATTCGTCACCTTGTCCAGCGCTGCAAATAACTTGGCATTGTCAAAGCAATAGGTGCCTGTGTTAATCTCACGGACAGCATCTTCCTCTGATGAACAATCCTTCTGTTCCACAATCTTAAGCACAGCCCCAGAAGTATCACGAATAACTCGTCCATATCCTTTGGGGTCGTCCAACTCAGCGGTCAGAATCGTCGCAGCCGCTCCGCGGCTTTCGTGCAGTTGCACCAAACCTTCCAGCGTTTCTGCTGTGATCAACGGGGTGTCCCCGCAAATGACAATTGTGGTGCCCTGTTCCTGACCCAGCAGATCCTTGGCTTGCTTGACAGCATGGCCCGTTCCCAGTTGCTCTGCCTGAAGCGCATATTCTGCCGACGGTCCCAGATAAGACTGTACCGCCTCTGCACCGTGACCCACGACGACTACACTTCGGGATACACCGATTTCACGAACCGTGTCAAGCACATGTCCGACCATCGGTTTTCCGCACACCGGATGCAGAACTTTATATAATTTGGATTTCATACGTTTTCCCTGCCCTGCGGCAAGAATGACTGCCAACCTTTCCAACAAGTCCAACCTCCTATCCTGAAAATAACAGTTACCCCTTGGCTAAAACGTTAATTCCCAGATCAGATTTTGCTTAACTTTTCACAATCCTCCTGAAAAATAACGGCGAACCTTTGGTTAATGGCTATTTTTTCAGGCCAGCTTGTGCTGGACGTTCATCCCCGGGACGCATCGCTGCCCAGTCCCTGTCTTATGAAAAAGCCGCTTCGGCAGCCCGGATGGCTCCAAGTTGCCTTAAAACTGACTGTTAACTCACTAAAGAATATATCTCATTCCAGGCAAAAAGAAAAGAGAGCCACAGTTAGTGGCTCTCTTTTTCTTTTGTACCCCAATCCTGATTTAGGCGAATTAAGCGCCTTCTTCAATAGCAACTTCTTCATCCACAGCTGCACGTTCGTACTCAGTCAATACAGCGGCTTGAATCTTTTCACGAGTTCCTGAGGATATCGGGTGAGCGATATCGCGAAACTCTCCGTCAGGGGTCCGTTTGCTTGGCATAGCTACGAACATCCCGTTATTACCGTCGATAACTCGGATGTCATGAACAACAAACTCGTTATCAATTGTAATGGATGCAATCGCCTTCATTCTGCCTTCTGAGTTCACTCGGCGGAGTCTAACATCCGTAATCTGCATGTGTGTTTCACCACCTTTTTCCAAATAGGACTTGGTGTATACATTCCACACAGCATTTCGAATTCCTTCTTTTTTTGGACAATTCGTATCCTAAATTCAGGTAATTTTTTTGAAAAGATTTCTTTTCGACATATTTAGGTATTTTATGATGAATTGTGACAATTTACTGCTCTGTTAACTCATCAAAATAATTCCCTAGCTTGACTGTAATTTGCTTGCTTCGAGAATCGACTGCGGTCAGGTTTGCCAGTGAAATATAATCGTGCAACAGGCGCTCTTCATTCTCCACCTCGCCCGACTCTACCAGTACACCGACACCCGCTACCTCAGCATCAAACTCAGCTAACAAATCGACCATTCCTTGTATCGTGCCGCCAGCCTTCATAAAGTCATCTACAATGAGCACACGTGATTTCTCACGCATCGCACGTCTGGATAAAGACATGGTATGCAGGCTCTTTTGTGATCCAGAAACATAATTAATACTTACAGCTGAGCCTTCTGTCACCTGATGGTCACGCCGTACAAGCACGACTGGCAAATTAAGCTGTGCTCCGGTTGCATATGCAAGCGGAATGCCCTTGGTCTCCACGGTCATAACTACATCAATCTGACGATCGGCAAAAGCGGTCGCAAATATTTTACCCGCTTCGTTCATCATTGCTGGTTGGCCCAGCAAATCGGACAGATACAAGTAACCTCCTGGCAATATGCGATCAGGCTGCTCCAGTTGCGCGCACAAGTCATTCGCAAACGCGAGCGCATGCTGCTTGGAGAGCCTTGGAATCAGCTTGACGCCCCCTGCTGCTCCCGCCAGTGTCAGAAGCTCGCCAGTACCCTCATCCTCAAATACTTCTTTGATAATAGCTAGATCTTCGCTTATAGACGACTTAGCTGCCCCATATCGATCTGCAAAATGAGTAAGAGGCACCAATGTATGCGGCCGTGACAACAAAAACTGCGTCATTTCCACCAATCGTGAGCTTCTTTTAAGTTTTTTCACAACAATTCCTCGCGATCTATTTTCCTGCCGCCCGCTTCGTACAATAAAGCACCGGCGGACTGGCCGGTTGCTGGCGGAATGTAAGTGATATAGTAAAATCCGAATATTTAATAGTAAATATATCATCTTCGTACGTATTTGTACAACAATTGCCACTATAATATGAAAAAAATAATTAAAATCAGGTCAAAAGTCGTACTGCGTATACATCTTTGCAAAAACCTCTTAGTCCGTTATAGATGCGTGGTACTTTGGCTTCCTTAGACACCAGTCCGAATACGGTAGGTCCACTGCCTGACATCAGCACGCCATCCGCACCCAAACGGATCATGGAGTTTTTAAGATGCTCCACTTCCGGATACAGCTTTAATGTCACATCCTCCAGTACATTCCCCAGAGCGTTGCATACATCGGTAAAAGAAGCGTTGCGAATCGCCTGCTCCATCTGCCGGGCAGACGGGTGGTGTGTAATCTGATCCGCTTTGACACGACCATACACTTCAGCAGTCGATACATTGATCGGCGGCTTGGCAAGGATCACCCAGCATTGTGGTGGATTTGGCAGCGGCTGGAGCAGCTCTCCGCGTCCGCTCGCTAAAGCCGTACCCCCTGTAATACAGAAAGGTACATCTGAACCCAGTTCAGCACCCAGCACCCGTAATTCCGCATCCGAGATACCAAGTTTCCACAGCTTGTTCAATCCACGCAATGCTGCGGCAGCATCACTGCTTCCGCCTGCTAACCCTGCCGCCACCGGAATATGCTTATCCAGATGAATATGGACGCCTGTAGACACGTTATAACGTTCTTTGATCAGACGCGCAGCCTGAAAAGCCAAGTTCTTTTCATCCAACGGTATGTACCCAGCTTGACTTGAAATAATAATCGTATCACGCGGTAACTCGGACATCGTCAATCGGTCCGATAGATCGACCATCGTCATAATCATTTCAACCTCGTGATAACCATCGTCTCGCTTACGTAGAACATCAAGCATTAAATTAATTTTCGCCGGTGCTTTTTCATATATTTTCAAGGCGTTCACCCACCTTCAACTTTTCCCTCAAGACAGCTTAACATATTATATCAGACTCAGCCTGTCAAGTCATGAGGTTCAAAAAAGCGGAGATGCCCTGGTTTGACCCCGGATATCCCCGCTTTTTATCAGCACCACCGATGGCTACGATTTGCGAGAAGCCGCCTGCTCTGCGAGTTGAATGGCCCGCTTGACCATATTGCCTGCATCCTTGGCTTTGATGCCTCCCCAGCCCTCTTCCTTGACCGTGTCGTAAAACCCAAGATCCTTGGCCAGTTCGTACTTTAGCTCTTCCGACATGATACTCCGTCTTCTTCGGCTCATGCTACGCCTCCTTCGGCAATGGAATAAGGAAGATCATTCCCGCCTTAGTATGTGCAGAGATGTCATGCTTCATGCTACTTTGTATATACAAAACGACCCCGCCATTAAGAATGACGAGGTCGCCGTTAAACCTGCAAAGCTGGTATAAATCACGTAAATTAAGGTGCTTCAAAGTATTCGACTACGCTTGTATGCGAGTCGGGATCATATACACTAACTTCTACCGACTCGGTAAGAATGTCAGCATAACTATAGGAGACACGTTTAAACGTCTGTTGCTCCTGATCCAGCTTGACAATAAAAACAGAAGGGTACGTTTCTTCCAAGACACCAGTTCGTTCGACGGTCTTACGGCGCCCGCCGTTAGCCCGCAGCAAAATTTTTTGCCCTACATGTGCGTCGAGACTGCGTTTGATTTCCAACAGCGTATTTTTAGCCATTGCCTAACGACCACCTCTTTCCTTGTCCATTATAACGAATTTTAGAGGGATTGTCAAATCAAGCTAAATATTATAACAACACGAAAAATAAGTTGTCAATTTAATTTTTTGCGAACAGGAATAATATACATAAAAAATGACAAAAAGCCTCTAAAAAGAGGCTTTCGTTCAGATAAATCCACACAGGCACATTTGAATCTCAGATTGCTGAAGGCGTTACTTTTAGCGTTGATAAATTTTCAAGCTTTGGCAAACCGATGCGGTAGCTTCCCCTTGTTTCGATTCCACCCACTCCGCGGCTGCCACTGATAGTCTGGTGAAACAAGTCTCCCATATTGACCGTTTCACGGATCGATGTAAAAGCGGCCTTGGCAGCCACGTAAACGGGGTCTAGAGCGTGAATCAGGATACGCCCCGGTGAGCTGGCAAAGTTGGCTCCTGCACGTAGCAGCGCTTCAAAATGGGACTGGCACGCCCCTGCTACAATTGTCAGTGAATCCAGATGACGTTCATATTGTCTGGCTACCTGAATCGCTGCCACAAAATTTTGCGAATTTTTATAGCTTTTCAAGTTATACAAATCGTAAGGCTGTGGTTGCTTCAACACACCATCATGTCCGGTGATGACTACAATATCAGGACGAATGCGGGGAAGCAGTCGGTATAACGTATCCGCCATTGCCGATTCGTGAACGTGATGTCCCTCTGCGGGAACACGAAGTTGTTCATATAAGCTGAGACATTTTCTTAAATAGCCGGGATCTCCATCCAGATGAAGAACCTTTCCTGGCATTTCGAAATACGTTGACTCCACCGGATCACTCCACTCTCCAATCAGAGCCGCCTGACTACGGGCAGCCTGCTGCTGGCGTGCCCGTTGCAAAAGATTAAGAGACTCCCCAGCCTTGATGTGGGCCTGTTGAGTCTTACCGCTAATCTGGTCTGCAGGCACTCTGACCAGATCGTTCACCGGGGAATCAGCCAGTAGCCGAAATTCCGTCCCCTTAATGATCGCTTTATCCCGCTGGATGTCTTCAACGCGAAACGTGACATCACCGCCGTACGATTTCCGAACGACCAAGTCTCCTAAACTCATCACACTGTATCACCCCTCCTATATCGTATGGGTGAATGCACAGTTTGGTTCCAGTTTAGGATATTCCGGCTTCCAACAGCACGGCGCTGAGACGCGCAAATTCCTCGATACTCAGCGTTTCGCCTCGTCGGGAAGGTTCAATACCAGCTTGTTGCAAAAGCGGCTCCAGCGTGTCTCTGTTCTCTTTGGTGAAGAAGCGGCTTTTTAAATTATTGGAAATCGTTTTACGACGCTGGGCAAACGCGGCATGAACCACTTCAAAGAAATGCTTCTCGTCGACCACTTCTACCGGAGGAACTTCTCGTACACGCAACCGAATAACTGCCGATTCAACGTTCGGCTGAGGAATAAATACGGTATTCGGCACCGTGCAGACTAACTCAGGCTCGCTGTAATATTGCACGGCTATGCTCAAGCTTCCGTAATCCTTTGTACCAGGAGACGCAGCCATACGCTCAGCTACCTCCTTTTGAATCATAACGACGATATTCTCCAGAGGAAGCTTGTCCTCTAGCAACCGCATCAGAATCGGTGTGGTGACGTAATATGGAAGATTAGCCACGACACTCACTTTACTCACGTCTGCAAAATCGGCTGCAAACACCTCACGCAGATCCAGCTTCAACACGTCTCCGTGACGAACCTTTACATGCTCGTAAGGGGCTAGCACCTCTTCAAGAATGGGCAGCAGTCGCTGATCAATCTCGACAGCAGTAACCACCTTAGCAGATTGCGCCAATTTCTCGGTCAAAGCTCCAATCCCTGGACCGATTTCAAGGGCGCCTTTCGTATCATCCAATCCGGCAGCATTTACAATCTTGCTCAGAATATTTTGATCAATCAGGAAGTTTTGTCCCAAGCTTTTTTTGAACGAAAAACCGTGCCTTTGAATAATTTCCTTCGTACGCCGCGGTGTTGCTATATCTTGAATCCCTGTCATACGGATATCACAATCCTTCACTTTCAATTTGTGCCAGCGCACTGGCAAATTCCTCACGGCTGATCTGAAACACAGAGAGCCGTTTATGTAGCTGCTTTCCGTTACAATAGCCAATACCCAGTATATTCCCCAAGGCCATTCGGCGTGCAGCAGCATTTGGGTGAGTGATAAGTCCAGCGTCAATCAAGTCTGCCCATTCAATCAGTGGTTCGGCGTCCTCTACTGTCGTATGTACCCGCGCGAGGGCATGTCTGATGGCTTCTGGCGAGGCATTCTCCACACCAATATCCCCTTTGCGCGTCGCCTCTGCCTCAGGTATAAAAGCCTGCTTGCAGCCCGGGACCTTGGAGGCAATGATTTTACGGATACGTTCCCCTGCATGATCGGGGTCAGTTAAAATAATGACCCCCCGCCGTTCCTGGGCCAATGCAATTTTGCGCAGCGTCATTTTATTAATAGCTGAACCGCCAGTTTCTATCGTATCTGCCTCGACAGCACGGCGAATGGCTACCGTGTCATCCCGGCCTTCTACCACGATCACTTCCTTGATCATCTTCATTTACCTCCACTGCTACACAGCAACATATATTTATCTTTCCCTGCTTTTGAAAACAAAATAAGAAGAGGATATCCTCTTCTTAGCATGGCATAACTATGTTGTTAATACTATCGCATTGCCCTCAACATACACAACCTGTTTTAGTTGATTTCTGGCTTTACAGGTCCGATCACATATACGGTTTTACCGTGCTTGCGACCAAATTGGTTAGCCCGGCTCAAACTCTCATAATACACATCGATTTTGTGGCCTTTAATGGCGCCACCGGTATCCTCCGCACGGCGGAAGCCCACCCCTTCAATATACACCCACCAGCCGATTGGAATTACACTCGGATCGACAGCGATGGTACGTCCTTCCGTAACACGCGTGCCGGAGGCCGTACGTGTACCGATACCTGACTCCTGTGAGGAGTACGCCGTCATGGAGACGTTTTGTAAAACCTTGCTATATTTAAAATTAATACCTGCTTTACGGACAGCATTGCCCGAACTTACCGTTGTCGCCTTAACCGCATCTCTAGGGCCAACGGAAGCAGCCAGAACGACCGGTTTTTTCTTCGTTCCTACTGCGATTACCTTATCCACGCGATTCTGTGTGACTTCCTTGTTGATCAGCTGTTTGGATACCAGCTTTCCATCATGGTATACCTTTTGAACATGCTGAACTACCACACCCGATTTGCCACTTTGAATGACTCGATTATCGCCTTTATAGAGACTTGGATCGGCCGTTTTGATGACTTGATAAGGCACCTGTTTTTTCTGTGCAACCTGCTGTTTCTTCACACGGACGATTTTTATGTCCATGTTAGCCGAAACAGAGGCATCCAATGCAGGATAAACTTTATCGATTGATGATAATTTATAGCCCGATGTGCGAATCGCACCCTCTACTGTATTTTCTGTTGTGTACAGCTTTTTCGTCTCATTGCCTGAGGACACTCTAACCTGATTGGCACGTTTAATAACTACGCGGTCCCCATCCTGTACTGCTCCGTTAAGCGGCATGGATATTGTATCATGCGGCTGAAGTGAAATAGAATGCTCATTGAGCAAATCTTGGAGCTTGGATTCCCGGGTTTCTACCGCAGATGCCTTACCATCGATGACAAAAAAGACTTGTTTTTTAGATTGCGTGTACATCAGAATTGAAATCATAATCGTTAGTGCGATTAGAAAAATAGCAACCAAAACCGCCTGGCGCACATTCTCTTGCTTCCAACGCAATACGTAAGACATGCTGGATGAGCGTGACTCATGGGTGGTCTCCCCTTTTCGGAAAATGCCCATTTCCTCCGTCCTCCTTACATAGCCCGCCGTCTGGAGTAAGACATAGTTGATCGTTGACGTGACTATAACAGATTTTCTACAAGACAAGCCCGTACTGCGACTGTCCTGCACCATGTACCCGTCTTCGCGGCATGCTGTCCTCCCCTGTTTAACCACAGTATGATGACAGATTTTCTTTTATTCACAACAAAAAAAGCCAAAGAAAGAGACTAGAGAGCTCTTTCGTGGCTTCCGACATGTGTGAATATGCGGGAAAACTCATGCACGAGTTGGCTTCTCTCTTGTTACGCTTACGGGGTTAGCTGTCGGGTTCGGACGTAGAGAGTCGCCCTAGCTTAGGTCAACCGCTCATGGCGGTCGCCTTCACATTCACCCCGAAGACCCAGAAAGAAATCGAAATACGGCTTCTCTACCTGTTCAATCCCATCCAGGATTTGAATTTCGGTCGAGCCGGCTGCTGAAGAGACATTCTCTCCTGCACATACGCCGGACGTACTGTAAGCCATATCGGTTCCCCCGTTCCCTGTAAAAGGGACTCAGCGAGACTGGTTCATGAAATGATTTGTTGATGTTTACACTCAACAACAATTCACTGAAAAGATGATATCCTGTTTGCATGCATGTTGTAAAGCAGGTTTCAAGTACATTTTTTAAAAAATTCGGTTAAAAGTTTGTAATATTCCTGAGTTTACTGCAACAAAATCATAATTAGCTCCGTCTAACTCTTTATTTTGATTGTTTTCTTCGCTTTTTCACTTAATGTCAAATCGTTCCAAGGCATTTTGGGTAGTAATGGATACCAATTCCTCCACCGTAATTCCCTTAATTTGGGCGGCTGCCTCTGCCACCAGTCTCACATGTGCTGACTCATTTCGTTTCCCGCGAAACGGATGGGGTGTCAGGTAAGGTGAGTCCGTTTCAATAAGCAGACGGTCCAGCGGAACCTGGGCCAGCACCTCTTTTGGCTGCTTGGCATTTTTGAACGTTATAGGCCCGCCGAATGAAAGGTGGAAACCCATATCCAGCACCATTTTGGCTGTCTCCCAGCTCCCTGAAAAGGAGTGCATAACCCCGCCAATCTCGCTCGCCTTTTCCTCCCGTAAAATCCTCACAATATCTTCATGTGCATCTCGATTATGGATAACAATTGGCATGTTGAGCTCACGTGCCAGGCCAATTTGATTTCGAAGTACCTGCTGCTGCACATCCTTTGGTGATGTATCCCAATAATAATCCAGACCGATCTCTCCGATCGCTACAACCTTTTTATGACTGCATAACGATGCAATCCATTCTAAATCCCCTTCCTGCATTGTAATAGCATCCTGCGGATGCCATCCAACGGCCGCATAAATAAAATCATACGTCTCAGCTAGCTTCATGGTGGATGGAATGGTCTCACGATTAAATCCGATATTAATCATCCGTGTTACTCCTGATTCGACAGCACGTGCTATAACTTCTTCACGATCCTCGTCAAATTGTGGTGCATCCAAGTGAGTATGAGTGTCGAATAAATCCAAGGTTTTCATCTCCTCTTTTTACTTACATTTCTATATATTTGTCTATTGTTTGACAAAATAATTACTTATTTCGGAAGGAAGCCTGTCTTTTACCCCGTTCAGTTTATTCTGGGGAAAATACATATGATATTTCCCTCGGTGAATACCACTTATTGAACGTACGATTTCCGAAACTTCAGATATTTCCCGCACCTCGCCCTGACGTCCGAGCAGCAAAATCTGATTGTCCGTTGAACCGCCCTGTCGAAACACATCATAAGGAAGATCTGTCGGAAAATCAATTTCAAGATCATACTCCGGGTCCAATCCAGCCTTTTCCAAAGCCTCTCGAATATGGTTAACGGTATCTGTATCCATATTTTCAATCTCTACATATTTATACAATCTACGGTCCATAAACCGACTGCTCAAATCACTTAAAATTTCGTCCTTTTCTCGTTTCCATTGGCTAAACACTGTCTGAATCAAAGACTCATCGAGCATCAAATACTGCTCCACGGTAAGCTCTCCTTTGAACAGATCAGGCAGCGGATCAAGCAGAAAACCAAATTCATATCCGTTTTTGAACAATTCCTTTGCTCTCTTGAAAATTTTACGTAACAGGATTTCCGAGCTGCGTGTTACAGGATGGAAATAAATTTGCCAGTACATCTGATAGCGTGACATTAGATAATCTTCGACTGCATGCATCCCCGACTCCTTCACAACAATTCGCCCATTATGCGGACGCAGCAGACGTAAAATACGATCCAAATCAATCGTCCCGTAGTTAACACCTGTCGAATGAGCATCCCGCAACAAATAATCCATACGGTCAGCATCCAGCGGACTTGTTACCAGATTGACTACGATCGGCTTATCATACGTTTTGGCTATAACCGCAGCCACTTGTTGTGGCAGCTTCTTATCGACTTGCCGTAGCACTGCGTTGATCTTCGTGTCGCCCAGTACGATGCGACATGTCCAATCCTCGTGGTTCATATGAAAGGCTTCTTCAATCGAATGAGAAAAGGGCCCATGCCCCACATCGTGCAACAGAGCGGCACACAGAGCGACCAGTCTCTCTTCCTTCGGCCAGTCGGGGAAATCTCCACGTTCAAATTGAGAAATAATACGTCTGGTAATCTCGTATACGCCCAATGAGTGTGAAAACCGGCTGTGCTCGGCTCCATGAAACGTAAGGTAAGATGTGCCTAACTGGCGAATACGCCGTAAACGTTGAAACTCCGGTGTATTGATCAACCGCCATATCACTGTATCCTGAACATGGATGTAATTATGTACCGGGTCCTTAAAAACCTTTTCTTCACTGAGTGGCTGGTGCAAGATATCAACTCCTTTAATATTCGGAATAATGGATTAAAATACAATAAAATCCTAAACGCTCTCTCTTATTCGACATTGTTTGTCGTATTTTGTCGAATTATCACTTTTCGACATTTCCAAATCGACAATAAGGCAAATCATCCGTAAAATAAGGTAAGGTACATGGATAAAGCTCTTTGTTCTAAATACTTTTGCATAATTAGGCTGTTACTACTTTTTTTAGGTTGACTGTTTTGGGAATCGTTGGTATAGTAAATATCAGAAAAGAGAAAATTTTGTCGAATCATGACACTTATATTATTTTAAACGGCGAGAGGAGCCTGATTTATTATGATGAAATCCACTGGTATTGTAAGAAAAGTTGACGAGCTCGGACGTGTAGTTATTCCAATCGAATTGCGCCGTACCCTGGGAATCGGAGAGAAAGACGCTTTGGAAATTTACGTTGATGGTGAGCGCATCATGCTTAAAAAATACGAGCCTGCTTGCATCTTCTGCGGCAATGCTGAGAACGTAATTTACTTCAAAGGGAAAATTGTTTGCCAAGATTGCATTTCTGAAATCCCAACACCTGTGACAAACTGAGAATTTTAGTATATAATAGACTTATCAGAGATTGTTAATTCTAACCTTTTTCATATATACTCCTTGTTGCCTTCCACGGTTTGAACCCAACCGTTGGAAGGCCCTTTTTTGTTTAGACACGTACTCATAAGAGTGCGTTGTACACATCCCTCTTGGAAATTGAACGGTCTGTGGCTGTACGCTTCATGGCATCCTTGCGGGTAAGCCCCTCTGACTCGTAATGCGCGACATGAGATTCCAAAGATAAGTCTTGCCACCATGCCTGACGCTCCTGTTCCTCTTCTGCTTCGTTTTTCCCCTCAACAACCAGACAGTATTCACCAATCGGCGGGTTTTCCTCTAGTTTTGCAAGACACTGCTCCACCGTTCCCCGCACCCATTCCTCATGCAGCTTGGTCAGTTCACGGGCAAGCACCACTTTGCGTGATCCTAATGTTTCTTTTAATACCGTCAACGTCTTAACAATTCGATGAGGCGATTCATAAAAAAGAATCGTGCCATGGGATACCTGAAATGATTGCAACAACTTTTCCAAATCCTTTTTTTCCCTTGGTGGAAAACCAGCGAAGGTAAACCTCTCCGTATCCAGGCCTGAAGCGATTAAAGCTGATAGTGCCGCATTTGCTCCAGGGATAGGAATAACGCTGATGTCTGCTTCAAGTGCCAGCTTGACCAGATCCGAACCGGGATCGGAAATGGCTGGTAGACCAGCATCGCTAACCAGCGCCAAATTTTTTCCTTCTATTATATAACGTATCAGCTCAGGCCCACTGGCAGCCTTATTATGTTCATGGTAACTGAAGAGCATTTCCGGCGTGATGTCGAAATGTGTGAGCAGTTTGCGTGTTTGCCGTGTATCCTCGGCAGCGATAATACTGCATGACTTTAGAGTGTTAATCGCCCTAAAGGTCATATCGTCCAGATTGCCAATGGGTGTGGCAACGAGGTATAACTTTCCCCGTTCCTCCTCACGGTTACTAAAGCTTTTTTGTACAGCTGCCGTCACACGGAATCCCCCTTGCTGACTTCTCCATAGATTTCTCTTATTTCCTGAGTATAGTTCCTATCTTCCTGATATACAATGAGTGGGGGTAACAGACGAACCTCCGGTTTGCCGTCACGCATTGCTTCAACAAGCACCATATTTGCTTCCATATGAACCCGTGGGTGAACAAAACGTATCCGCTTGGGCTCCAAATTATAATTGCGCATCAAGGTTATAATCTCACCTAGCCGCTGTGGGCGATGAACCATTGATACTTTCCCTCCATTACGGACAAGCTGAGTACATGCCTGAATGACTTCTTCCAGTGTACAGTTCACCTCATGGCGGGCAATGGCCTGATGAGGATTCAGCTTGATATCGCTACCATTTAGCGGCATGTAGGGAGGATTCACAGTAATCGCATCATACACGCCATGTCCCGTAATTTGAACCAGCTCGCGCAGGTCTCCTTCCCGGATCTGAATCGCTTCTTCTAATCCGTTCAAACTGACACTCCGCCTAGCCATATCTGCCAAGCGTGGTTGAATCTCAATTCCTTCAATAGATGCTTTGGTGCGTGTCGTCAACAGTAGGGGAACAACCCCGTTACCTGTGCACAGATCCAGAATCCTCCCACGCTGATACGGAATACCAGCAAATCGTGCCAGCAAGACTGCATCCATCGAAAAGCTGAACACTTCATCACTTTGGATAATACGCAGATTATGTGAAAGCAGATCATCAATTCGTTCAGACTTCTTTTCATTTTCGTACATAATGTTCTCCTGTCCTATAACTAAAATCGCATTTTTACTCATACTTTCTTACAAAAAAGCCGTAGGCATCTTACTCCTACGGCTTGTTTTTATTTATTCAAAAATGACAGACAGAAGAGGCAATCGCCTTCCGTTCGCAAATGTCCGTAATACACGTTGCATATATGAAATCCTTCATGATACAGCCTTGCCAGATTGTCGTAGCCTTCGCCCACGACCTCACCCGTCTCCTCTTCATCCTTAACGACGATCGGAGGAGAAGCCTTCGGCTTACTTGCCGTCTTTTCTTCTCCAGAGGCTTCACGTTTGAGCATCTTGCGCACCTGTTCGTTTTCAATCGTTAGTCGTTGATTTTCCTCCAGCAGCTCTTTTACTGCCAGTTTCAATTCACCCAGATCGCTATGCAACTGTCCCATTTGGGTTTCCATTTCGTGAATACGCGCAAAAACATTTAATTTATCCAAGTTTCCACCCCGAAGCAACCTAATGGTTTACTTGACGACTACATCGTCCATTGGAAGTTCCTTGACCTTACTGATCTCAAACAGTTGAACATGTACCGTACGATGGCCTGCATTGATCCCTACGACTTTACCTTCTCCCAGAGAGGTGATAACCATCTTGCCTACCTGAGGTAGCTCTTCTCGCATGCTTTCGTAGTTATCATGTTCAAATTTGAGGCAGCACATCAATCTTCCGCACAACCCGGAAATCTTCGTCGGATTCAGCGACAAGCTCTGATCCTTCGCCATCTTAATAGATACCGGGTCAAAATCTCCCAGCCATGAGGAACAACACAGAATACGTCCGCAAGGTCCGATTCCACCAAGCATTTTAGCCTCATCCCGTACTCCGATCTGCCGCAGCTCAATTCGTGTACGAAAAATGCTGGCCAAATCCTTTACAAGCTCTCGAAAATCAACCCGACCCTCTGCCGTAAAATAAAAAATGATCTTATTGCGGTCAAATGTAAATTCCACATCTACCAGCTTCATTTTAAGGTTATGGTCTTTAATTTTATTTAAACACGTACCGAACGCATCCTTGGCCGCCAATTTATTCTCTTCTACAACAAGAGCGTCATCATCTCCGGCAATACGAATGACTTTTTTTAAGGGTAGGACAACATCTGAATCATTTACTTCTTTTTTGCCCACCACAACCTTGCCATATTCAATCCCGCGTGCGGTCTCTACTATGACGCAGTTTTCTTTCTCCACTGGAAGATCCAGCGGATCAAAATAATAAGTCTTGCCCGCCTTCTTGAAACGGACACCCACTACACTATACAAAAATTAACCCCCTTGTATGCCACTAAACCTCATTTGTAGCCGACATTGTACGAATGGCCGCAATTGAAGTCTCACTGTCGCACAAACCGGGAACCTGGCGTCGCGGATTGTGCAGAGTGGAACAAGCGCGCCTTTCTGTTAGCCGGTGATAGAACCGCTTGTATCGGACAACCCAATCAGAAGCTGCTCCACGCATAATTGTCCGTTGACGTGAAAACGGAGCTTCTTTCTGCAATTCGCGGCCAAATCCATATAAGAGACCCATTGTTCCGTGCTGCGGGTGATTGCCAATTTGGAGACGGACTCCAAATGATCTATGAAAACAATGCTTTCGTGCCTTCCGTAACGGAAATGAAGCATATCTTTGAACCACAAATGAAACAGATGAAACAGAATATCCAGGTGTTCAGAAAGTCCAGTTTTAAAAATCTTCTGTTGAGCCAGAATAATCGACGAACTCCCCCGGCTCATGGACTCCTTCACTAATTGTAACACTACGTTTCTAATTTCTGCAAACCAATTCTGCTGGAGAATTTCTCTACATGATTCCAGTCCTGAAGCCATATGAACCACTGACCGGACAAGCCCTGCCGTATAGCCTTCCCCAATTAACACCTGCATCATCACTTCTGGCTGTAAAGCGTGGAAAGGTACCTGCTGTGTCCGCGATTGAATTGTAGGCAGCAATGCCTGTCCATTTTCAGAAATGAGTATACCGACCACAGGAACCTGCGGCTCCTCCAAAAATTTAAGCAGGCTATTAGCAGCTTGCACTGTCATGGTATCCGCCTGCCGAATGATATATACCTTCGGATTGGAGCTTTCGGATTTATATGAAAATATCCGTTGAAGACCGCGAATCTGATCAATTTTAATCGTTGCCCCCTCGGGCCCTACAATGTGCAAATCCGGATGATTCCCGTGTTCTACCTTGCGGCATGACAAGCACTCCCCACATGCATCATCCGTCTGCCGCTCACAAAATAAAGCCTTGGCAAAGGTCTGTGCCATGTTCATCTGCCCGCTTCCCTGCGGCCCGCTAAAAACATATGCATGGCTGACTGTCTGATTCCGCAATGCACTTTGCAGCATTTTTTTGGCTACATCCTGTCCCAATATATGTTGGAAAGACATGTTCCCTCTCTTTCTCCACTGAAAACAACGATGAACCATCAGCTAATCGTTGTTTTCCTGGGCGAGTTTGTTGCTATTCCGATGATTTCACCTTCAAATCATGATTCTTCAGTATAACTATACTGCTGGTTGCATATTACGTCTGCCCACATGCATGTAGTCAAAAATAATCTGCCAGCATGATCAGCAAGCAGATTATTCCATCGTGGCAACAGCCCGTCTGTATTCATTTATAACCTAAGACTGCCTTTAAAATGAAAGATTAATCAGCAAGCCTCTAATCTCACCGACTCCTTGTAAAAGCTCAATCTTCCCTTGCTCCGTTTCGAGCAGCTCATCTGCCATTTTGAGCAATATGTCATCCACTTCATCAATCAGCTTATAACGCTTACTACGTCCCCGACGATCCCAGCCCTTTGTGTCCTTCATAGACACACCTCGCCGAACTGTATCTTCCAGAAACCGTTTGACCAGCATCTTATAGGCCTTCAACTCACGAATCGTCATTGAGCGAGCAAGCCGGTCTCCCTGCATTTGGATTTCCTTAAAGCGCCGGTTCAATTCCTCCTTCGAAGCCTGTTCCCCATTTTGCTGCATAACATCGGAGAAACTTTTCGGCTGAATTGGCTTGGCACTCGTTTCATTTGTAGACAATGTACTGTGTAAAGGGCGGTAGCCCGGATTTATTTTCATATAAACCTGCTTTCTCCCCGGACGCCTTGCATTTATCCTCTTCACGAACAGTTCAATAGAGAACTCAGGAGCTCTTCGGCTTTTCCGGGGGCTGCGCTGTGGCGCTGCCGTATTAGTGGACCTACCCCTCATTCCCATCATATGGTGAGAAATGGGTATTTCCCCTATCTTATCGGCAGAATAGGTTCTATTGTGAAGCTTCAGAAATGCTCGAAACGGTCTACAGGCATCACGAAAACGGTCGCTCCACCCACCTGCACTTCAACAGGTAACGGCAGATAGGAGTCCGTCGTCCCACTCATAGGGGTAACGGGTGTGACCAGCTGTTCACGTACCTTGCAACTGCTGCGAATGACATTCATCAACGAGTCTACCTGATTGTCATCGACACCAATCATAAATGTCGTATTGCCTGCACGCAGAAATCCTCCTGTACTGGCCAATTTGGTAGCACGGAAATTAGCCTTCACCAGTCCGCTGGATAATCTATTACTGTCCTTATCCTGTACAATCGCAATAATCAGCTTCATCCTGTATTCCTCCTTCAAGTCATACTAGGGACACCTTGTCCCTAGCTCAATTTTACCGTATATCCTTCGACAATTATACGGTAAAATTCTGAATAAACCGCTTTTTCAGCAAATCCCTCAATACTTGCTCTACCTGCTCCGGTGCAGGAGATGCATCCACAACCGTAATTCGTTCTGGGTATTTGCGAGCCAGCTCCAGATAAGCCTCTCGCACCTTATGATGGAATGATATGCTCTCCATATCAAGGCGATCCATTTCCTCTCCCCGTGACGCATTAATCCTTGCCAATCCTAATTCGGGTTCTATATCCAGGTAAAACGTGGCATCAGGCTCCCAATCATCTACCGCAAAGCGATTAATCGAAGCTACCTCTTCAATGCCAATTCCTCTTGCAAACCCCTGATAGACCAGACTACTGTCTACAAAACGATCACATAATACGATAGCTCCTTGTTCAATAGCCGGCTTCACCTTCTCCACCAAATGCTGGCGCCGCGCCGCCGCATATAAAAGCGCCTCTGTTCTGGCATCCATACTGGTATGTGCAGGGTCCAGAATGATAGAACGAATCTTTTCAGAAATTTCGATGCCGCCCGGTTCCCTCGTCGTAACGACTGGATATCCCTCTTCCTCCATAAACTTTGCTAGCCGTTGGATCATGGTTGTCTTACCGGAGCCGTCTCCCCCCTCCAGCGTAATAAAAATGCCTTTGCGATTCATGTTATTCCCTGCTTTCCTGCCTGAAAAATAAAAGTCACCTACAGGCTGCGTATGCTTCTTTTATCCAGTCTTCTGTATTTGTTCATTCTCTAGCATCTAATCTTTATTGTAAACGGAATACCCGAATTGTAAGCATACTTTCATCTGCTACCCCTTGCCATTTAGCTCCCAGCTCACGTAGACGGTTCATCCGCAGAGCAATCGCTTGCGTGACCGTTTCCCCCGCATATAGCAGCGGAATACCTGGAGGATATGGGATAATCATTTCAGCAGCTATCCTGCCGGCCGATTCCTCCACAGGCACGATCTCGATCTGATCCGGATGAATCGGTTGAAGCCCAAACTGCACTGGACTGGAGTAAGCCTTCATTTCATCATTGTTCCACGTGGAAAAATCTAATTCTAGTCTCTGCTGCTCTTTCCCTGCTAACTCCGGCTCACGAGCCGTCCCCTTAAATCTTATATCATTATTTATATGCACAAGAGCCTGCAACAGGTGACTCGCATCCCTAGCTGTAGAGCTTAATGTAAACAATAAAACAACATGCTTTTCGTCACTCATCTCCGGAATACATCCGTAAGTCTCCAGCTCACGTTTTAACCCAAAGCCATCTAGTACACCCCATGTATCATACAGCACCATTTTAAAAGGGTCCTGAGTTGAGTAACCGCTTCTCCTCTTCTTAGCACTATCCAAGGCCTCTGAGATCCCTTTCCGTGCTTTACACTCTTCATTTGCCTGCTGTGTAGGCTCTAGCAAGCGAAAGCGTGGAAGCTGCTCCAGCCCCTTTCTAAAGGCGTCTGCAGCCGCTAAGCCCTCAGTAAAAGCATCCGTGCCATAAGCATCGATATACCATCTTGCCAAATCCAGCGAGGCCATTAATGGATACGAAGGACTGGAGCTTTGCACCATAGCCAGCCGCTGACGGAGCAGTTCTCGATGAATTCTCGGTCCTTGAACATGTAACATAGCTCCCATAGTCATAGCAGAAAGCATTTTATGTGTCGATTGGACGACTACATCAGCCCCACAGGAAAGAGCAGAGACTGGCAGATGAGGATGTAGCCCATAATGAGCACCATGGGCTTCATCTACCATTAATGGCACATGGGCTGCGTGGCAGGCTTTAGCTGTAGCCGTCAGATCATGCCCCATCCCATAATAGTTGGGCAGCGTGAGTAACACTCCTTTAGCCAATGGATAGGCCTTAAGTGCAGCCTTGATCGTGTCTGTCGATGGAGCAACTGCTAGCCCGCTTAGTGTATCTATTTCCGGTTCTAAGAATACGGTCTTGGCCCCTGATAACATGAGACCGTTCAGAACAGATTTGTGTACATTTCTCTGTACCAGTAGTACATCTCCCGGCTCCGTACATACGGTTAAAATCATAGCCAAATTGCCAACCGTACTGCCTCCAATAAGCCAAAAGCTCTCTTCTGCACCAAAGCACTTCGCAGCCAGCTCCTGTCCTTCACGGATCACGTCTTCTGGGTGATGCAAATCATCCAGTCCGGTAATCTCCGTTGCATCAATAGACATCACCTCTTGCAACAGAGCTGCCAATTCCTCATGCCTATAGACTTGTCCATTCTTGTGACCAGGTACATGGAAAGAAGCATTTCCCTGAGATCTGTAACGTATTAGAGCTTCCACTAATGGTGCATGAACCGCCTTTTTCCCCATCATTCTGCAATCCTTCCAAACAAAGCTTTATATCTACCCTATTTTATCGTAAAATCAAGCGGAATCCTACTTTTACTCACAGAAAAAAAGGCCCGTATCGACAGACCTTAGATTGCAACCCTTCAAACACTAGCTAGCGAAGGTTATTATGCATTTTTCTGTACCCAAATTTGCTTTAGTTGGTCAATAAAAAAATGATATTTGGCATCAGTTGCATCCGTGTGCACCATTTCGGCTTCACACGTATCACAGATAAACTCGGAAACGATAAAAATGCCTTCATGTTTGTGTTGTCCGCATATGATGCAGCGGTGGTCACCTTGATCATGCATATCCATCCCACCTTGTTTCTTTTACTATTAGTATGGGTCACTTTCTACTATTTTAAACCTTTTCATAGCCCAGTTTGACGATACACCCTATATATATTCCTCTTGGGCTATTATGGTGTTTGTACCCCGTATGTTTAAAAAACAGCCGCATATGCCGATATAATAAGAAAAGCTTCTATGTCTGGATACCCTTTCATTGAAGCCTTGTGCTACTTCATCTGTGAAGGCTTTCCCCATAATTATAGAATAGATTAGCTAACACTAGATGACGTCGTTCTACACATTTATAAAAAAACAATTGATGCTTATTAAAGCGGCATGAGCGAAGTACCGTCCCTTTTTCCGGCTGTGGACGGGAAGCACTTGTGATGCAGCAGATTAATGAAAGGACTGTTCGCATGATAGAAGAAACCGGAACCAAAGCTACCTACTATCACTACAAGCTCATCAAGAAAATCAATATACCGCGTCAGCTGATATGGAGTCACCTCACACTGCCTGTTATTATGCTTCTCTTTTTGCTTCTGGCCTTTTCCTGGACGAGTGTATTTTTGTTTGCTCTTGCCTTTTTACTTACCTTATGGGTACACTTCGTAATTTCGCGATCTGTCCTATACATAGGTAAGGGGACAGCCTTTCGCAAACGCTGGACGTTTCATCGCAGGCTGCCATGGCTAGGCTATATGACAGACCAGTACATAGGCTATAGTATTTTTCGCCGTGTACACATACATACACTCTGGATTGGTATTTGCTTATCAGCCGTGTTCATTCTCTGGTCTCCACCAGCCTTTACCGTATCCCTACTCTTTTGGCACCTATGGCTCATTGCACCGCGTTTGTACGTCTTGGGTCGGCTTACAGGGGAGAGGAAAGACGGCATGTTGAAGTTCACTGATGAAGAAGCCTCCTACTATCAACAGTAAAAGTCAGTCCACTTAGTATCTGTACAGATCGGAACTTCAACTCATATATTCCCCCAACCATCAATTCAGCCTAAAACATAAAAAGGAGCAACCCCAGCCGGTTGCTCCTTTTCTTATATTTTATCCTCTATAATTGCTTTATTCTATGATTAAATAGGGTTTTACTTACAGTTCTACTTCATTATTATGTAGATAATTAGATCGATATACAAATATATAAAAGGAAGCCACTTTCTGCAAAAGGGCAGTTTCAAGTGCTTCCCCATCTTATCATTCATCATTATACACATAGCAAACAATACGCTATGAGTTAACTCTGACCCTACAATACATCTTATATTGCATACCTCTTTGAAGACCTTAACCTTAACCCTAATTAAGGTCTACACTTTTACTCTTCACAGCAGCTTTTTTGTCTTTTGGAACTAATACGGTAAAAGAACCATCATGCACTGACAAATGCACCATGTGTTTATTTTTCTGGAACACCTTCTGATTGGAAGTAGATAAACTCGGTTCCTCAGTCCAGCCCCAAGCTGCAATTTCCTCTAAATAAGGAGCAGGTAGACTATCGCTTTCCTTCAACGCTGGCAATGCATAGCGTACATAGTCCATGTCCGAATTGCTGCTGGCCCGATCGGTTTTACTAGCTTCTTTGGGAACCGGAAACGTCTTCTCATTAGCAGCGCCCTCAAACGATGTCCAAGAAGGCTCCTCCTCCACGCACCCGGTAAGAATCGCGACAGCGACACTCAATAGCACCAATAGAGCAAGCCATTTATTTCGCCGCATGATCTTCCCTCCTTACCAGCCTGATCTACTATACAAAATCCTATAATGGAGTTTGCATAATTCTGCAATATAGCAGCGTATGTGTATGGGATTCAATACCTATATTATACAGGGTTTGCTCTTACATTCCGTAACAAAAATGTTACCTTACTTTTGTAAGGATGTTTCTAAATTATACTTATATGCAAAAAAGAGGACCATAATCTCAATAAGATCATGGTCCTCTTTACTTGTTGTTGCTTGGCAACGTCCTACTCTCCCAGGACCCTGCGGTCCAAGTACCATCGGCGCTGGAGGGCTTAACGGTCGTGTTCGGGATGGGTACGTGTGGAACCCCTCCGCTATCGCCACCAAACATGAATTTGCACTGCAAATTCTTTCGTAGGGTTATTCGGTTCATCACAGATTGTGTGAATGAATAGCCTTACGCTTGTCGTATGTACTTCTACATACCTTCAAGGTGTTACACCCTGAAAACTGGATCCGAAACTTCCTTGCGTCTTATCTTTAGGATAAGCCCTCGACCGATTAGTATTGGTCAGCTCCATGCATTACTGCACTTCCACCCCCAACCTATCTACCTCGTCGTCTTCAAGGGGTCTTACGTATTGGGAAATCTCATCTTGAGGGGGGCTTCACGCTTAGATGCTTTCAGCGCTTATCCCTTCCGTACATAGCTACCCAGCGGTGCTCCTGGCGGAACAACTGGTACACCAGCGGTACGTCCATCCCG
>NZ_JCAJRU010000050.1:0-24038 GCF_059447605.1 Paenibacillus sp. N119s
CGCTTATGCAGCGATTAAAGACAGAAGCAGCGCGTCAGCGGAGGGAGCCAGTTGATGCCAAGGTCGACAGGGTGTGGAAGGCTATCCCAGGTTATAACGGACTAGAGGTCGATGTGGATGCTACCTATCGCAAAGCCATTGCAGCACCAGATCGGCCTATTCAATATGTATATCGCCAACTGGCACCCAAAATACATTTAAATCAATTGGGCAATGTGCCAATTTACAGGGGCAATCCTGAAAAACCAATGGTATCCTTCATGATCAATGTAGCATGGGGGAATGAGTTTATTGAGCCTATATTGAATACATTGGATCAGGAGAAGGTGAAGGCCACATTTTTTCTTGATGGAAGCTGGCTGAAGAAAAATCCTGAACTCGCCAAGGAAATTAAAAAAAGAGGACATGAGCTTTCTAATCATGCCTACTCTCATCCGGATATGAGCCGCCTGAGCCGGGCTAGAGCCGTACAAGAAATCGAAAAGACGGAAGAGCTTCTGCAACAAACTTTAGGTGTCAAAAATAATTGGTTTGCCCCTCCATCAGGCGATTTTAATCAACAAACGGTGGATATCGCGGCAGAGCATGGGCTCAAAACAGTACTGTGGACTTTAGACACCGTAGACTGGAGACATCCATCGCCGGAATCGGTGATTCATAAAATCAGCAGTAAGGTGGAGTCCGGCTCCCTGATATTGATGCACCCAACAGATTCCTCCGCTGCTGCTCTCAAGGGCATGATTCATGCCATTCGCAGTAAAGGACTTGTGCCTGGAACAGTCAGTCAGACGCTTTCCCCTGATCGGCAGCTACCACCTCCGGTTGAGTGAACGTCTTTTTTCTGTTAGGATTGAACATTATGGCTAAGTATGCAATTCAGTTTAGGAGGGCCAAGCGTGGAAAGAATTCAACTCAAAAACGGCCTAAGAGTGGTCATTGAAAAAATTCCAACCGTGCGTTCTGTTTCTTTCGGCATCTGGGTTAAAACCGGTTCCCGAAATGAGACACCGGACAATAGCGGTATTTCTCATTTTATTGAACACATGCTTTTCAAAGGAACCGAGCGTTTTAGTGCTAAGGAAATCGCTGAGCAATTTGACGCCATCGGAGGAAATGTTAATGCTTTCACTTCGAAGGAATATACGTGTTATTACGCGAAAGTGCTAGATGAGCATCTACCGATCGCGGTCGATGTACTGTCTGATATGTTCTTTCATTCCAAATTGGATGGGGAAGAGCTGGCAAGAGAGAAAAATGTGATTTTGGAGGAAATCTCCATGTACGAGGACACACCTGATGATATGGTGCATGATCTTGTTTCTCTGGCGGCCTATGGTGAACATCCACTGGCTTATCCGATTCTCGGAACCGAAAATCATCTGCTAGCTCTGGATAGCTCACATCTCAGCCAATATATGAAGGAGCACTATACAATCGACAATACAGTTATCAGTGTGGCTGGTAATGTTGACGATCGGCTTGTAGAATTGCTGGAGCAACATTTTGGGCATTTCGATAATCACGGAATCATTTCGCCACTGACAGTACCCGCATTTAACGGTAATCTGTTGTATCACGAGAAAGCAACAGAGCAGAATCATATTTGTCTGTCCCTGCCTGGATTTGCAATAGGCGACGATCTTCAGTATGCTATGGTTTTGCTGAATAACGCGATCGGCGGGGGCATGAGCTCACGTTTATTCCAAGAAATTCGTGAAAAACGTGGACTGGCTTATTCGGTTTATTCCTATCATAGCTCCCATGCAGATAGTGGAATGTTCACGATTTATGCAGGTACGGCTCCTAAGCAAACAAAGGACGTGCTCGATTTGACGCTGGAGCTGTTGCGAGATGTGGCTGTCAACGGCTTGGACGCTACTGAGCTTCGGAAAGGCAAGGAGCAGCTAAAAGGAAGTCTGATCTTAAGCCTTGAGAGCACAGGTAGTCGAATGAATCGTCTTGGAAAGAATGAGTTAATGTTAGGTCAGCATTATACGCTGGATCAAATGATCGAACACATCGATCAAGTGACGGCTGATGATGTGAACAAAGTGCTGGATCGGATGTTTTCGGAGCCGTTTGCTCTGTCCATGGTCGGAGCGAGTGATTCAGCGGTTAAGGATATGAGGAGGGACTATTTTGTTAACTTACGTTGAAATTAACAGACTCGGGGGCAATGAAGATATAGAGCTACCCCGCAAAATGTCAGAGCTAGCATCCGGGTTTGACTTGTATGCAGCAGTACAGGAGGATTTGGTTCTGGAACCCGGCAAACGTTGTCTCGTTCCAACTGGATTTGCAATAGCTATGCCAGCAGGATTAGAGGCACAAATCCGTCCTCGTAGTGGACTGGCTCTCAAGCATGGTATTACTTGTCTTAACACACCTGGAACGATTGATGCAGATTATCGTGGGGAAATTAAGGTGCTTCTTATCAATTTAGGCGAAGAACCGTTCACCATTACGCGCAATGAGCGAATTGCACAAATGGTATTTCAGATTGTGCCTGAGGTCAAGCTGAAGCAAGTAGATCATTTGTCTGAAACCGTGCGTGGGGCTGGAGGCTTTGGTCATACAGGGCGCTGAATTTGCGGCTCACTTGCAAAACTTGCAATGTAACGTAATGCAGTGCAATTGTCCATTTTATAAAAGTCTCAATATTACTCGCTTTAGAGTAAGCATACACATAACAGTCGTTCCGTAGAGGGGCGGCTTTTTTTTGTGTGTTTTTTCACCCCTTCCCGGGCATCTGCATAGACTAAAAGCATATCGTGTCTCGGAAAGGAGTGATCCGGATGCTAACAGGAATGCGCATCGTTGTTTTGGGTGGGGATGCGAGGCAGCTTGAGGTAATCCGCAAATGTGTGGACATGGATGCTACCGTCACTGTGATTGGCTTTGACAAGCTCGAAGTACCACTCAAAGGAGTCACATTAGAGTCAATGTCTGTCAAGCTGCTGGAATCGTCAGACGCACTGATTCTGCCGGTGGTGGGATGCGATGAGGAAGGCAACGTGAGTGCACTCTTCGGAACACAAAAGCTTCAGTTTCTGAATGAGCATGCTGCTGCTCTTCCACCGCATTGCATTGTATATACAGGGATGGCACGAGCGTACTTAAAAGAAATTTGTACCAGACATGAATTGAAGCTGGTTGAGCTGCTGGACAGAGATGATGTGGCCATATACAATTCTATACCTACGGCTGAAGGCGCACTGATGATGGCAATTCAGCATACTGATTTTACGATTCATGGTGCAGAGTGTATGGTTCTAGGCATGGGACGGACTGGATTTACCATGGCAAGGGCACTACAGGGGTTGGGAGCCAAAGTGAGAGTTGGAGTACGGCAGGCAGAGGATGCAGCGAGAGCTGTGGAGATGGGTTGGAAGCCTTTTATGACAAGGGATTTAGCGAATGAGACAAAGGGGGTTGACTTGATTTTTAATACGATACCCTCTATGATTATCACAGCGCAAATCCTGTCTAAATTGCCACTGAGCACCGTGATTATAGATCTTGCTTCCGCCCCAGGCGGTTGTGATTTCCGATATGCAGAAAAGCGTGGAATTACGGCTATGCTTGCCCCCGGTCTTCCTGGTATTGTTGCTCCCAAAACTGCTGGTACTATTATAGCGAATACGCTGGTGCAGTTGTTAATGGAAGATAATCCTGATCGGGGGGATGCACAATGAGTTGGCAAGGGAAAACGGTAGGTTATGCAATTACAGGCTCACATTGCACATTTGAAGAGGTAATGCCTGTTATACAGCGCTTTGTTGATGAGGGTGCGAAGGTCGTTCCGATTATATCCAATACCGTACTAACAACGGATACTCGCTTTGGTACTTCGCAAAGTTGGCAAAAACAGTTGAAAGATATAACAGGGAATGATATCATTTCTACAATTGTGGAGGCAGAACCACTGGGACCCTCCCAAATGCTCGATGTGCTGGTGATTGCACCTTTGACCGGGAATTCGATGAGCAAGTTAGCGAATGCGATGACAGACAGTCCGGTTTTAATGGCTGCCAAGGCGCATTTACGCAATGGTCGTCCACTTCTTTTAGCCATATCTACTAATGATGGACTTGGTCTAAATGCTGCCAATATCGCCAAGTTACTAATAGCCAAGAACATCTTTTTTGTGCCGTTCGGACAGGATAATCCAGTCAAGAAGCCGAACTCGCTTGTAGCCCATATGGAGTTGATTCCAGAGGCTGCCTATGAAGCATTGCAGGGCAGACAGATTCAGCCGATGATTGTGGAACGCAAGACCCTATGAAGTACTATAGTTAACTGCTGAGCATCCCTCGCCTAGAAGACGATTCGATAATCCATCGGGTCTAATTTCTTGTTGGCGGTGGATGCTTTCAGAATAAAAAATGGTTTTTTAGTCGAGAAGGGGAGATACACCAGATGAGCAATAGAAAGTTTAATGTAGCTGTCGTTGGAGCGACAGGCGCTGTAGGAGAACAGATCGTAAATCTGCTGGAAAAACGAGATTTTCCGGTGGACAAAATCAAATTTCTTTCTTCGCCTCGTTCTGCCGGCACGTTAATTAGCTTTAAAGGTCAGCAGATTCCAGTAGAAATTGCTACCCCCGACAGCTTTGAAGGAATCGACATTGCTTTGTTTAGTGCAGGCGGAGATGTAAGTAAGGAACTGGCGCCGCATGCTGTTCGTCATGGAGCGGTTTGCATTGACAATACCAACGCATTTCGAATGGAACCGACTGCTCCTCTTGTAGTACCTGAGGTGAACAGCGACAAGATTGCCGAGCATCAGGGAATTATCGCTAACCCGAACTGCTCTACCATTCAGATGGTAGCTGCTTTGAAACCATTATATGATCAGTATGGCATTTCTCGCATCATAGTATCCACCTACCAAGCCGTATCCGGTGCTGGAAGCCGTGCTATTGATGAATTGAATCGTCAAAGCGCAGCAATTCTTAACGGTGATGACGTTCAGCCAGATCTGCTGCCGGTAGGTTCGTTGCCAGTAAAGCATCAGATTGCTTTCAATGCTATTCCGCAAATCGATAAATTCCAGGATAATGGTTATACACTGGAAGAAATGAAAATGGTACGCGAAACGAAAAAAATACTGGGTGACGATTCTGTAGACGTAACAGCTACATGTGTGCGTATTCCCGTTGTATACGGTCACTCGGAATCTGTCTATGTAGAGCTTAAAAAAGATTATGATCTAGAAGAAGTCCGTAATCTGCTGGCTTCCGCACCTGGAGTAACGCTGGTAGATGATCCTGCTGCCCAGCTTTATCCGCTGGCATCCGAAGCGGCAGGTAAACCTGACGTATTCGTAGGGCGTGTACGTCGTGATTTGGGCAATAGCCGTGGTTTGAATTTGTGGGTCGTATCCGACAATCTGCTCAAGGGAGCGGCATGGAACGCGGTGCAAATCGCGGAGATTATTGCTGCAAATGCGGAGTAACGTTCCTAAAGCAGGGAGTAATATGGGGGAAGAATAATGGGTATTTTGGTGCAAAAATTTGGGGGGACCTCGCTATCCACGCCTGAAGCGCGTCAACTTGTGCTGGCACATGTGAAGCGGGAACTGAAGCAAAATTTTCAATTGGTTGTTGTTGTGTCGGCTATGGGGAGGAAAGGGGAGCCTTATGCCACAGATACGCTGCTGGATTGGGCGGCGTCAAACGGCGACAGTCTTCCAAAGCGCGAACGCGATTTACTGCTGTGCTGTGGTGAAATCATTTCCGCCGCTACATTATGTAGCCTGATGGAGAAGGAAGGTATCCCTGCTACGGTGCTGACTGGAGCACAGGCAGGCTTTATTACGGATGATCAATATGGCAATGCTCGTATTTTAGATATAAAGCCAGACCGCATTGTGGAAGAGCTGAACCAAGGCAGAGTTGTCATTGTGACAGGTTTTCAGGGACAAACTGCGGACGGTGATATGACAACCCTTGGTCGGGGAGGCAGCGATACATCAGCTACTGCTCTTGGTGCTGCCCTGCATGCGGATATGGTTGATATTTATACGGATGTGAACGGTATATTAACCGCAGACCCACGTATTGTGGAAAATGCGAAGCCGCTTGCACATGTTAGCTATACGGAAATTTGTAATATGGCTCATCAGGGAGCAAAAGTGATCCATCCTCGTGCTGTTGAAATCGCCATGCAGGCTAATATTCCGGTCCGGGTTCGCTCTACCTTCTCCGAAGGAGAAGGGACGCTGGTTACCCATCCGGAAGGCTTTAAGGACGTGCAGGCAGATATCGTAGACCGTTTCGTGACCGGTATTGCGTATGTCGGCAATGTTACTCAAATTAATGTTGAATTAAAGTCGGGTTTTGAGCACTTGCAATTACAAGTATTCAAATCTATGGCTGAACATGGAATCAGCGTCGATTTCATTAATGTAACTCCATCAGGCGCGGTTTACACCGTATTTGACAATGATGGAAGCAAAGCAGTTGAAGTACTTAACGGTTTAGGTCTAGAGCCTAAGATACTGGCAGGGTGTGCTAAAGTTTCGGTCATAGGCGGTGGTATCAACGGGGTACCAGGTATTATGGCGACAATTGTGGAGGCGTTGACAGAATCAGACGTACAGATCCTTCAATCGGCAGATTCCAACACCACGATCTGGGTACTTGTTAAAAAAGAAGATATGGTGCAGGCTGTACGTGCATTGCATAATAAATTTGAACTCCATCAATAGGCGCATTGTTCGTGCTCGGACTTGCAAAAAAAGGAGGCAGCATGGTGAACTTCGGCAGATTGATTACCGCAATGGTGACACCTTTTGATCAGCAAGGAGAGATTGACTGGACTGCATTGTCCTCGTTGATTGATTACTTAATAGAAGAACAGCATTCAGAGTCACTTGTTGTATCTGGAACAACAGGGGAGTCTCCTACTCTGAGCGATGATGAAAAAATAAAGTTGTTTGCATTTGTTGTAGAAAAAGCAGCTGGGCGGTGTAAAATTATTGCCGGAACGGGAAGCAATAATACACGTCATTCCATCCATCTCACCCGTGCTGCGGAGCAGGCGGGAGCAGACGGTGTGCTGCTGGTAGTGCCATATTATAATAAACCGAATCAGGAAGGAATGTATCAGCATTTCCAAAGTATTGCAAACTCCACATCCCTTCCAGCTATACTGTATAATGTTCCTAGCCGTACCGGTTCGAGCCTAACAGTGGAAACGACACTGCGACTTGCACAAATTCCGAACATTGTAGGAACCAAAGAATGTGCATCACTTGCACAGGTTACACAGATTGCAGCGGCAGCACCAGAAGGTTTTCTGGTTTACTCCGGGGATGATGCATCCGGACTGCCTGCCATGGCTGTAGGTGCTTATGGCATTATCAGCGTAGCGAGTCACGTGATAGGTGCAGAAATGAAGCGGATGATGGATTCATTTGTGGGGGGACACGCACAGGAGGCAGCAAAACTGCATCAGCAGTTGTTTCCGATTTTTAAGGGCATGTTCAACTGTCCGCATCCTTTACCTAATCCGGTGGCTGTAAAGTATGCACTAGAACTACGGGGGATTAAGGTAGGTTCTGTTCGCTTGCCGCTTATTCCTCCTACTGAGGGTGAAGCGGAGTTTATTAAGAATTTATTTACCCGCTAAAATGAAATAGAGGTAACATGTTGATGAATATAAGGAGTAACCTTGTTAAAGACAACTGGTAGGTATAACACCGACTGGGTTATCGTCTGACAAGGTCCTCGGTCATGAAGGGCGTTCTTTTAGAACGTCCTTTTTGCTGTGCTGTTAACCAGGTATGTAGATAAAATGACATATACTTATGGTTTGAGAAGTCAATGGGAAACCTAGCGTAACGAACAGGATGACTTGTTTTTTCGTATTTTAATCATGTATAATGGGGTCAAGTGACTGGGTGCGGTATTTTTTTGAAAATTAAATAACAAATCAAGGTACGACGTCCAACTACCATAGGAGGTTTAGATTCATTTGTCTAAAAAAACAAACAACGATAAATTGATGATTTTCGCTTTGGGCGGCGTCGGTGAAATCGGGAAAAATATGTATGTCGTTCAATACGGCAATGACATTGTCGTAGTGGATTCTGGTTTGAAATTTCCGGAAGAGGACATGCTTGGCATTGATATCGTTATTCCTGATATTTCCTACCTTACAGAGAACCGCGACAAAGTAAGAGGCATTGTGCTGACACATGGTCACGAGGACCATATCGGCGGTTTGCCTTACGTGCTGAAACATTTGAATGTACCTGTATATGGTACCAAATTGACGCTGGGATTGGTGGAAAACAAGCTGAAGGAAGCGAATTTGCTTGGTGAAACCAAACGTATTTTGATCAATGCTGATTCTGAAATCAAGCTGGGCTCGACATTGAAAGTAACTTTCTTCAAAACCAACCATAGTATTCCTGATTCCGTAGGTGTTTGCATTGATACTCCTGAAGGCGCTGTTGTTCATACAGGAGACTTCAAATTTGATCATACTCCGGTGAACGGACAATATGCAGATTTGCAGCGTATGGCTGAGATTGGCACACGTGGCGTACTGGCTCTTTTGTCAGACAGTACCAATGCCGAAAAACCGGGCTTTACACCTTCGGAGAAGAGCGTTGGCATTGTGCTGGAAGATATTTTCCGCAAGTCGAGACAGCGTGTGGTCGTAGCCACTTTTGCTTCGAACGTACATCGCATTCAGCAAGTCATTAATGCTGCTGAAGCAACCGGACGTAAAGTAACAGTTATTGGTCGCAGCATGGTTAATGTTGTAGGTATTGCTTCTGATTTGGGCTATTTGGAAATTCCAGATGGAATGCTGATTGAGCCTGAAGAAGTTGGCAAAATGTCAGCGGATCGCGTAGTTATTCTCTGCACAGGTAGTCAAGGTGAACCGATGTCGGCTTTGACAAGAATGGCTCGTTCGACCCATCGTAAAGTAGATATTCTTCCAGGGGACTCCGTAATCATCGCAGCTACTCCGGTTCCAGGTAATGAAAAATATGTTGGACGTACTATCGATGAGCTGTTCCGTCTAGGTGCTAATGTCTACTACAGCGCAGCTAATCCTGGTATCCACGTTTCTGGACACGGCAGCCAGGAAGAACTCAAGCTGATGCTGAATCTGATGAAACCAAAATTCTTCTTGCCAATTCACGGTGAGTTCAGAATGCAGCGTCGTCACGCTCTTCTTGCTGAAGGAGTAGGCATCGAGCCTGAAAATATCTTTATCACGGATATCGGTGAAGTTATTGAAATTCAGAATGGCGGAGCACGCAGAGCTGGTAAGGTTACAGCAGGTAACGTACTGATCGATGGACTAGGCGTAGGCGATGTAGGAAATATCGTATTGCGCGACCGCAAATTATTGTCACAGGACGGTATTTTGGTAGTGGTTGTCACACTGAGCAAGCAAGATGGCACCATTAAGTCGGGTCCAGATATCATTTCCCGTGGTTTCGTGTATGTTCGTGAATCAGAAGGTTTGCTGGATGAAGCAAATCGTATTGTTTCAAGTACACTGCATAAGCTCATGAGTGAAAATGTAAATGAATGGGCTTCCCTCAAGACAAATGTCAAGGATGCACTGGGTCGCTTCTTGTATGAGCAAACCCGTCGCAGACCGATGATTCTGCCAATTATAATGGAAGTGTGATTCAATTGAAATATGTTCGAAAACTGGAATTAAAAACTTAAGTCACAGGCACACAGTCGCCTCTCTCCCCGCAGGAAATATTGGACGGTTTCCGCGGGGAGAGAGGCTTTTTTTGATTTTCGGGTTGAGGAAAGGCACGGGGGGGAGTATAAAATATTCCATTTCCATCCCATACTATAGAGTGAATACGGGACACATAGATGCGTAAACCGAAAGGAAGATCACCCACATGGAACATTACAGCAATATATTTTCTAGCAACGAGGAAACGGAAGCGCCAGAACAACCAGAAGTTGGACAAAGACCCGCCTTACCTGCGATGGAGGCTTTACAGCAGCTAGGTCAAACCTCCATGCCCGGAAGCGAGTCCAATATTTTTTGCATGACGATTATCGGTCAGATTGAAGGACATCTCATCTTACCGCCTCAAAACAAGACAACAAAATATGAACACATTATTCCGCAGTTGGTAGCGGCCGAACAAAACCCACGTATCGAAGGATTAATGATTTTGCTGAATACAGTTGGTGGTGATGTAGAGGCAGGACTGGCTATTGCTGAGATGATCGCATCCATGAGTAAACCAACAGTGACCATTGTCATAGGTGGAGGACATAGCATCGGTGTGCCGATTGCCGTATCATCTACTTATTCTTACATTGCCGAGAGTGCGACGATGACCATTCATCCGATTCGTATGAGCGGCCTGGTCATTGGAGTCCCACAAACTTTTGAATATATGGAAAAAATGCAGGAGCGTGTCGTCCGATTTGTCGTTTCTCATTCCCGTATTACAGAAGAGCGGTTCAAGGAACTGATGTTCAAAACCGGAGAGTTAAATCGTGATATTGGTACAGCAGTTGGAGGAGCTGATGCTGTAAAATACGGTTTGATGGATGCAGTTGGTGGTATAGGAGAGGCGCTAAAACAGTTGAATACCATCATTGAGGCGCGCCGTCAGCAAAACGGGATGACTGGGACTCCGCAGCAGACTCCGTATGCCTCTTTTTCACCCAATCCAACTGGCAACCCTACAGGAACTCCTTCAAGTGAGCACAGCAAGGAGCTGCCCCAATGACATTGTATACTGTAATGCCGATGGAATTGGTATGGGAGGGAATGTGGAAGGAGGCAGAGGAGCTTGTAGAGGTGCGGGTAAACGGTCTGCTCATGCAGGTACAGCCGCTTGAAAGTCGGCGAGGGATCATTGTAAGGCTGTTGGACTGTCCATTGGAAGCCTACCTCAATCCTCGTTATGGACCAGGTCAGGTTATCGAGTGGTCATAGAAGCTGTCGAATCGTACAGGAATAGGTCATTTACTGCTGAAAAAGAACATATGTGCGGATAGCGAGTGACGTGGTATAATATTCTTCTGGGGGGTGACCTTGTATGTCCAGAAGAAGAAAAAGAAAAAAGAAAGCCATATTTGGTGGAGTTTTAAAATATGAAATTTACGGCATTGTGCTGATTACATTGGCAGTCATTGCGTTGTCGGGTGAAGCGGCAGTCGGTCGGTCGCTATCCAAGATGTTTGGGCTTGTATTGGGGAAATTCTATTTTGTGATCCCCTTGATTGGCATTTATTATGGTCTGATGGTGATGATTCACCGCAAGTGGCCGAACCAGTGGAACTCGCGAAAGACGGGTTTGCTGTTGTTGGTATTTGCCTTTACACTTATGAGTTCTATCTCATCCATGGAGCAGCGTTTAGGTCCGATCAACGCGCTTCAGCCGGGCGGAGTGATGAGCCAGATACATATAGATATGCGTGAGCAATTACTGTCGCCTGATCAGCAAGGACATACCTCTATGCTGAATAAGGATATTAGCGGGGGCTACGTTGGCGCCTTGCAGCTTACCGTTCTGTTGTGGCTGTTTGGTCTAACAGGAGCTAAGCTGATCATGATTGTCATGTTCGTCATTTGTTTTATGCTAATGACCCAACTGTCCTATGTGGAATTAGTGCGGATTGTAAAGACCAAGCTGCTGACAGCCGGGGGAAGTGTGCGAAAAAAATGGGCTGGAAAAGCAACTCCACTTTCTGCATCTAGCAAAGGCAGTGGAAGCAGAAAACCCAAAGCCGAGCCTATTCCTGCCTATGAGGAAGATATGGATGATGACTTTGATGAGATGCAGCCTCCAGCACGCAAACAGCCAATTTTCTTCCAGTTGTTTGGTCTTAAAAATACAGATAAGGCGGACAAGGAAGAACAACCTGCCCATGCGGATGAGGATGAACAAGATCTTTTATATCAAGCTGGCGACGTGCAGCCCAAGTGGAGAAATGGCAACGAGGATGAAGAGATGTCTGACTTGGTCGAGCACGCTGAGCAGGAAGCTTCAATGCCAGTAAAAAGATCACCCATTATTAGGGACTTCTTTGAGCAAGTGAAAAATGAAGAAAAAAGATCAGGGGCTGAACCTGGAGAGTCCCTGACAGCGGGAGAACTGAACGACTCCATTATTGATGAACCACTGGATCGTAATTTTGAGAATGCCGATGCGGATAAGGATATGAACGATTCGGCAACAATCCAGGGGGTATCAGAAGAAGTCCAGGAACAGGCACAGACGATTGCTAGCGGGGGAACAGACGGGGAAGCCGAAGGCAACAATGTAGCTATTCCGGCTCCACCGCCGCCTAAGCCGTACAAGCTCCCATCGTTCCGTTTGCTTGCCAAACCACAAAATGCAGGCAAAGGTATGGGGCAAAAGGATTACATGCAGACAGCACGCAAGCTGGAAGCGACGCTGGAAAGCTTCGGGGTTCGGGCGAAAGTGCTGGAGGTTGTCCGTGGTCCAGCCGTCACACGCTATGAAATACAGCCAGACATTGGTGTGAAGGTCAGCCGCATTGTGAGTCTAACGGATGACATTGCACTTGCGCTTGCTGCAAAGGATATCCGTATGGAGGCACCTATTCCTGGTAAATCCGCTATAGGGATAGAAGTTCCGAATAATGAAGTTTCTATCGTAACTATGCGTGAGGTCATGGAGACGGCTGTTTTCCAAGAATCGGTTTCCAATTTGTCAATTGCATTCGGGCGTGATATTGCAGGACAAACGATTGTTGGCAATTTAGCCAAGATGCCCCATCTGCTTGTGGCTGGAGCTACGGGTTCAGGTAAATCGGTGTGTATTAATGGCATCATCACGAGTATTTTGTACAAAGCAAAGCCGGATGAGGTAAAATTTCTGATGGTCGATCCCAAAATGGTGGAGTTGAACGTGTATAATGGAATCCCCCATTTATTGGCTCCAGTCGTGACTGATCCAAAGCGTGCCTCACTGGCATTGAAGAAAATTGTAGTGGAAATGGAAAAAAGGTACGAGTTGTTTTCCAAATCAGGCACCCGTAATATTGAGGGCTACAACAATCTGATGAAAGATAACCCGGATGCATTTCTACCTTACATCGTCGTTATTGTGGACGAGCTGGCAGATTTGATGATGGTTGCTGCAGGAGATGTAGAGGATGCGATTGCGCGACTTGCCCAAATGGCGCGTGCAGCAGGCATCCATCTGATTATTGCAACACAAAGACCTTCGGTTGACGTAATTACAGGGGTTATTAAGGCTAATATTCCTTCACGCATTGCCTTCGGCGTTTCCTCGCAGGTGGATTCCCGTACCATACTGGATATGGGCGGAGCTGAGAAGCTGCTAGGACGTGGTGACATGCTGTTCATGCCGATGGGAGCCTCCAAGCCAGTCCGTGTTCAGGGAGCGTTTATGAGTGATCAGGAAGTGGAGAACATCGTTAACTATGTACGTGAACAGGGTGAAGCGCAGTATGATGAAACGCTAGTGCCGGAGGTGGAAGAGGTATCCACTGATGCGGATGAAATGCTGGATGAGTTGTATGATCAAGCTGTCAACATCATTTTAGAGGCTAAACAAGCATCCGTTTCACTCCTCCAGCGTCGTATGCGGATCGGTTATACACGTGCTGCCCGACTGATTGACTCCATGGAAGCTCGCGGAGTCATCGGTCCTTACGAGGGAAGTAAGCCTCGTGAGGTACTTATCTCAATGGAGCAATATCAGCAGAATAAAGTTAGCTCCTGAGGATTATCTTTATCAGCATTTCATTTAAACGCTGTTTGTACGCATGATGGGTTGTTTAAATTTGACAACTCCATGTACGCAAATAGCGTTTTTTTCTGTTGTTTTTTGAGGTGCGGGCCTGCCTGCTGAAAGAAGATTAAAAGGGTGAATAGCTTCTAGCGGAGCTTGTCATAATAAACGTAGCCATCCTGTTAATCCCACAAAAGAAAGGTAGAGCACAGCATATGAAAAAGACAATGGTCTGGATTTGCACGGGTATCCTCGCAGCTTCGGCTATTACGTACACAGGACTTTTTAAAAATGACTCTGTACAGCAACAAGCAGAGTCGCTGAGCACACAGCAGAAAGTACAAGCAGCACAGCCTGTTCAGCCGACATTCAGTTCAGAAGCGGTTGATTTTGGCTCTTATGGTCAGGATGTATATGAACTGCAATCACGATTGAAGCTGCTGGGTTTTTTTGGCGGGGCAGTAGACAGCCATTTTGGCAGCAGTACACTAACGGCTGTCAAGGGTTTTCAAAAGGAATTTGGTATCAAACCCGATGGAGTAGTTGGTGCGAAAACCAAATTAAAACTGGTGAACGCTACTCCTCACTGGAAGCCAACAGAAACGCCGATGCATCGTAAAAACCAAGGTTCTAATCAGGGTCAGGCAGCCAATAATAATGATGAAACGATGGGATCGGCCAATACCATGGGACTATCCGAAAACGATCTTAAAATCATGGCCAATGCGGTCTATGGTGAATCGCGCGGCGAGCCATTTGAAGGACAAGTGGCCGTAGCGGCTGTAATTTTGAACAGAGTCAAGTCGCCCAGTTTTCCAAATACACCGTCAGGAGTGATTTTTCAGCCGGGTGCTTTCACTGCTGTAGCAGACGGCCAAATTTGGCTCACGCCGAATGAGACTGCGCAAAAGGCAGTACGCCAAGCTCTGAATGGTTGGGACCCAAGCGGAGGATGTCTCTATTATTTTAACCCTAAAACAGCCACCTCCAAATGGATTTGGAGCCGTCCGCAGGTAAAAACCATCGGGGAACATATTTTCTGCATGTAAAAAACGCCGAAGCAGCCGGGAGCTTGTCTCCGGTTGCTTCTTGGCTTTTGCATGGTTAGAATAAAGATTGGTACACTTTACCTCTTTACAGGGAAAAGACGTACAGCAGCTAATGCTAATCAAAGGCTAGACGCAAATTGACGTCACAAAGGAGTTTTGGACTTGAACAAAACAGGTTTCGAGCGTGGCACACGCAGACAACTGAGAATTCATGTACTGCCGACCAAGCGCTTTAAGACGTTCGCTATATCGTTGTATGTAGGTACTCCGCTACGTGAGGAAACTGTAACTCGTGTGGGATTGGTACCTTTCGTTCTGCGACGGGGTACAGCATCGTATCCGCAGACTACACAATTCAGAGAACAGCTAGAGCAATTGTATGGTGCGGGTTTTGGATTCGATGTATACAAACGTGGGGATTATCAGATCGTACAATTTCGCATGGATACGATTAATGACAGTTTTGTAAGCAGCTCAGATAGTTTACTGGATCGTTCTTTTGCTTTCCTGGGAGAAGTTCTGACGAAGCCTGCAGTGGAAAACGGCGTATTTCAGTCAGGATATGTACAGCAGGAGCGAGAAAATGTTCGTAAGAAGCTGGAATCTATAGTTAACGATAAAATACGTTATGCTGGGGAGCGTTGTTTGGAGGAGATGTGCAAGGATGAGCCTTATCGTCTGCATCCTCTTGGTCAACGATCTGATCTGGACAGCATAAATGCACAAAATCTGTACGAGGCTTATGGAGAATGGTTGAATAATGCCAGTATGGATTTATACGTTGTGGGGGATACCACGCTGGAAGAAGTTGAAAAGTTTGTTGATCGCTATTTTGAATTAAACCGCATGGCGGAAACGGGATATGTACCTGAACAGCCCAAATCAGTAGAACGTGATGTTCAAACCATAGTAGAGCGTCTGGATGTGAACCAAGGCAAGCTCAACATGGGACTACGTACTCCGATTACGTATGGTGATGAACGTTATGCTTCTGCCCTGATGTACAATGGCATTCTGGGTGGGTATCCGCATTCAAAACTGTTTGTCAATGTAAGGGAGAAGGAGAGTTTGGCGTATTATGCTTCGTCGCGGTATGACGGGCATAAAGGCATTGGCACAATACAATCCGGTATCGAAATTCCTAATTATGAAAAGGCGGTAACTATCATCCGCAAGCAACTGGAAGATACGCAAAATGGAGCGATTACCGAGCTGGAAATGACCCAAACGCAGGCGATGATACGCAACTTGCTTAAGGAAATGCAGGACTCCGCTTTTGAAATGATTGCCTATGATTTTAACAGACAGCTTTCCGGCAAAGATCGGACGGTAGAGGAGCTACTGAGCCAGGTGGAGGCGGTCAAGGTGCACGATGTTCAGGATGCCGCCCGGACGTTCCGACTGGACACTATATATTTCTTGAGAGACCAGAAGGGGGAATAGCGTTGGAGCATATATCGTATGAGCACCTGCAGGAGACGCTGTACTATGAAGTAATGGATAATGGCCTACACGTGTATGTGTTGCCCAAACCGGGATTTCAGAAGACGTATGCCACATTTGCGACTAAATACGGCTCGGTTGATAATCATTTCCGGGTGGAAGGTCAACAGCCCGTTAAAGTGCCGGATGGCATAGCCCATTTCTTGGAGCATAAAATGTTTGAAGAGCCTGAAGGAGATATTTTTGCTACCTTTTCCTCTAATGGAGCATCGGCGAATGCATTTACGAGCTTTGATCAGACCGTATATCTGTTTTCGGCAACCGAACGAATTCAAGAAAATTTGACGACACTAGTCAATTTTGTTCAGCATCCTTACTTTACAGATGAAAATGTGGCGAAGGAAAAAGGCATTATCGGTCAGGAAATCAATATGTATGAAGATAACCCCGACTGGCGAAGTTACTTTGGTCTGATTGAGGCATTGTACAAGGTTCATCCGGTGCATATTGATATCGCAGGTACTGTTCAATCCATCAGTACGATTACGAAGGAAACACTGTATAGTTGCTATGAAGCTTTTTACCATCCGAGCAATATGATTCTTTTTGTAGTGGGTGGAGTGGACCCAGCCGAAGTCATCGAATTGGTGCGTAATAATCAGGCGAAAAAGGACTATAAGCCGCAGGGAGAGATCGAGCGGATTTTCGATGAAGAACCCACGACAGTTGCAGAACCGCGTCGTGAGGTAAAGCTGGCTGTTTCTTTGCCAAAGCTGCTTTTTGGATTCAAGGAGGCTGAAGTAGGTCTAACAGGTGAAGCGTTGCTCCGTCATGATCTGGAATCCAAGCTGATGCTTGATCTCTTGTTTGGCTCCAGCACACAGCTATATCAGAAGCTCTACGATGAAGATCTGATTTCGGATAGTTTTGGCCACGAGTACAACAGCACGCAACAGTATGCATTTTCTGCGATCGGCGGGGATACCAAAGATCCTGATCGGCTGTTGGCTAGGATACGAGAAGAGGTAGAATCTATTCAGAAACAGGGTTTTACAGCAGAACATTTTGAACGAGCACGCAAAAAGAAGATCGGCGGTTATTTACGCACCCTCAATTCTCCTGAAAATATTGCACATGAGTTTACAAGACATCGCTTCCGCGGCAGTGACTTTTTCCAGCTGCTTCCGGTTTATGAAAGTATCACGCTTGAGGATGTAAACCGCCGTCTGAGAGATCATATACAGTGGGATCAAATGGCAATATCGCTGGTGGTGAGTCCGTAATGTCTTCTAGGGAGAGGAAACCGTTGACCACCGTGGGCGGAGAATTAAAGGCTATTGGCGATACGACTGTGCTGATTACAGGAGCAAGTGGTGGAATTGGTGCGGCTATTGCCGAGCGTTTTGCAGCAGTAGGGATGAATGTGGTCATTCACTACATGAAGTCCCATGAAAAAGCAAATGAAGTTGCCCGTCGTTGCATGGTTTATTCGGGCAAGGTAATGACTGTGTCTGCTGATCTGCGGAGTAAGGAGCAGATTGAACGCATGCGGGAAAAACTGGAAAATCACGGAATGAAGCCGGATATTCTTGTGAATAATGCTGGAGTGTCCCATTATGGGCTACTTACAGATGTTTCGGAAGAGGAATGGGACGAAGTGATGGCCGTGAATGTTAAGGGAACTTTTTTGTGTACACAGGTCTTTATGCCGCATATGATTTCCCAACGCTATGGTCGTATTGTAAATGTTTCATCCGTATGGGGCATATGTGGAGCTTCATGCGAGGTATTGTACTCCACGACCAAGGGAGGCATTAACGCTTTCACCAAGGCGCTGGCTCAAGAGGTCGCTCCTTCTGGCGTAACAGTGAATGCTGTGGCTCCAGGGGCGGTAGACACGTCGATGTTAGATCATTTGGATGCAGGCGAAATTAACAGTTTGGAAGAAGACATCCCTGCCGGACGATTGGCACGACCTGATGAAATATCATCTCTGGTTTATTTTCTTGCGCTTCCTGAGTCAGGTTATATTAATGGGCAGGTCATAAGTCCTAATGGAGGATGGGTGACTTAAGAGAGGTAGCGTTTGGAGGAATCCACCAGTATAGTAAGCGTCTGTGAAGAGCATATTACAACTGTTGATTTTAAATCTGAATCATCTAAGGAGGATTTAAGCATGTCAACAGTTGTTCAGAATTTTGATGTTTGGAAAAAGTTTCTTGGTCAGCGTGTAGAGCAAGCAGAGAAGCTGGGAATCAGTCAAGATACCATTGCGGAGCTTGCTTACGAAATCGGTGATTTTCTGGATGAGAAGGTCGATCCAGCCAACCACTCCAACCGCGCACTGAAAGAACTGTGGGGAGTTGCCGATGAGGAAGAGCGTCACACCATCGCCCGGCTAATGGTTAAATTGGCCAAGAGCAACGCATAAGTAGGAACCAACATGAAAAGCTCCCTTTTTGGGGGCTTTTCTGTAATGGTTACAGAGCTGTTCTTGTAATTCCATTCTAATTTATATATCATAAACGTGATTGAGGCTTACAACACAATGCAGCCTATCAAATTTCAATATTTGGTTTTGTCGAATGATGCTATCTTATGATACAATAATGCTTTGATTTGGCATTGTTGACGGTTTGAATGTGAATGAGGTGCTAAGGTGACTGAAGAGACGAAACAGTGGTACATGGAATACAAGATACATAAAAATCGACCCGGACTGCTGGGGGACATTGCTTCCATGCTTGGTATTCTGGGGGTTAATATACTGACGATTAACGGTGTTGAAGGCGAGAGACGTGGGATGCTCCTCGAAACAGATGATGACGAGAAAATACGCATTCTTGGCGATACGTTAAAAAAAGCCAGCAACATTACAGTCACGGCCTTACGTGCTCCGAGACTGGTCGATATATTGGCAGTAAGACACGGCCGTTATATCGATCGCGATTCGGATGATCGTAAAACTTTTCGCTTTACACGCGATGAGCTTGGGTTGCTGGTCGATTTTTTGGGTGAAGTATTAAAGAGGGATGGCAATCAAGTCATTGGCCTTCGCGGGATGCCGCGCGTTGGTAAAACGGAATCCATTATTGCTAGTAGCGTATGTGCAATGAAGCGATGGACTTTTGTGTCGTCAACGTTATTACGACAGACGGTACGCAGTCAGCTTTCTGAGGAAGAAATGAATCCTAATAATGTGTTTATTATTGACGGCATTGTGAGTACAATTCGCTCAAATGAGAGACATTATCACCTGCTTCAGGAAATCATGAGCATGCCAAGTACCAAAGTGATTGAGCATCCTGATGTATTTGTGCGTGAATCAGGATACAGCTTTGACGACTTCAATATCATTATTGAACTTCGTAATAATCCGGCTGAGGAAATTATTTATGATACCTTTACAGCCAGTTATACAGAAGATCTTTAAATAAGTGTAATTACACAAGGAGATGATGACATGTCAGAACTGGGTCAGCAATTAAAGGAGGCCCGGCTGCAAAAAGGATTGAGCCTTGACGATGTTCAGGAAATGACGAAGATACGCAAACGTTATCTGGAAGCCATTGAGACGGGCGATTACAAAGTGCTGCCGGGAAGCTTTTATGTCAGAGCTTTTATTAAAACATACGCCGAAACAGTCGGGTTGGATCCCGATGAGATTCTGGAAGGGCATCAAAGCAATGTGCCTGAACCTGAACCGGAAGCAGTCATGGAGCCTGTTACACAGAAACGCTCCAGTCGTCCCGCGACGATTGGTAATCTTAAATGGTTGCCTACAGCGTTAATGTGGCTTTTTCTAGTTCTCATTGTTGGGGTTATTTATGCTTATTGGGTGAGTAACAACCACTCCACTCCAAAAACAGCAGAAAACACAACGCCGATTACAACACCAAGTACAACACCAAACACAACGCCAAGTACGACACAAAATACGTCTACTCCAAATACAACTACGGCACAGCCGAATAATGGCCAGACGACGGCTCCGAATGGTGCTGGCGGGCAGACCCCTAGTACGGGGCAACCCGGGGAAACGCAGCCAGGGGGTACGGGAACTACGGATGCAACGACCCCAAATTCTGGTCAGCAGCCGAATACAACCACGCCAGCGCAGGGAGTAACTGTGGCCCAGGATGGTAAGCAAGGCAAAACGACGATCTTTAAAGTCTCCAGCGCAACAGGGGGCACCGTCAAGGTTGATATTAAAGCAACGGGCGAAAGCTGGCTTGAGGTGTATAAGGGACAAAATTCTCGTGGAGAAAAGCTGAGCTACGGTATGACCAAAAGCGGAGATGCCATGTCTTTCGATATTGGCCCAGAAGGTTTATATATCAAATCAGGGCGGTCTTCTGCCACGGATATTTCCGTTGCCGGTCAACCGATAACAGATAATAAATCGACGACTCGCGTGTTGATCCAACAAGGAGAAGCTTCTTCGACTGGAGCGAGTGCCGGAGTGACAGGCTCATCGACGGATTCTACAACAAATAGTAATACGGGTACTACACAAAGTGAGACAAATTCTAGTACAACTACTGTTGGGGAATAAATGCCTTAGTGCGAGGAGATACTAATGACTGTAATTTTTGGAAAGTCAGTCATTTCATTTTCCGCAAAGTGAGGTGTATACGTTATGACCGTCAGCTGGATTGTGACTGGGCTCGGGATAATTGTCAGTTTACTGGGCTATTATCTAACTCCGAATGCTTGGGGCTATGGCATATTGGGCTTTGGTCTTGCTCACATTGTGCTTGGAATTTTAGATATGTTTAGAAATCCAACGCGAAGCCACTATTAGAAATGTTAAACTTCAATTGTATGAAAGGCGTTTTTGTCGGGGAACTGACAAGGACGCCTTTTTAGTGAACGGATTATTGGATTTTTGTAAATGACTAGCCTATAATTAGATATTGAACTTTGTTGCGGAAAGGAAAGTGAAACGATGGCTTCAGAAAATTCATTTGATATCGTCTCCAAAATGGATATGCAGGAGTTAACAAATGCGGTTCATCAGACGGAGCGTGAAATTGAAACGCGATTTGATTTCAAGGGGAGCAAAAGCAGCCTCAAGCTTGAGAAAGATGCCCTTACCATTGCATCTGAAGATGAATACAAGCTGAATGCGGTGATTGATATTTTGCAATCAAAGATGGTCAAACGAGGTCTATCCCTAAAAAATGTGGAATTTGGAAAATTGGAACCAGCTTCTTTAGGTTCAGTGCGTCAGCGTCTTTCGCTTAAGCAAGGGATTGATCAGGATAACGCCAAAAAAATTAATATCCTTATTCGGGATTCCAAGCTAAAAGTAAAAAGTCAGATTCAAGGTGATCAAATTCGAGTGACTGGAAAAAGCAGGGATGATTTACAGGCCATTATTCAATTACTGCGGAAAGCTGACCTGCCGTTGGAGCTTCAATTTACAAACATGAAATAAAGTTGTTCTTCTCTCATAGATTTTGTAGGAATAAACGTTGCTTGATGTGCAGCAGGTTATTTTGACATGCGTTTTGCACCATATTATACTTGTAACGAAAATGCAGACACTTTAGGTGTATAACGCTCGTCGAAAGCGATTTACATAGGATTGAATTCAATCCGAAAGCTGCCATTTGAATCAAGTACGATAATCAGGGGAGAGTGTGTTGTGAATTTACCCAACAGAATTACAATAACGCGGATTTGCCTTATCCCGGTGATGATGCTGGCTTTGCTGGTGGACTTTGATTTTTATCCGCCGCCGATTGAGATTGGCGCTTTCAAGCTGCCGTATAATCAGCTGATTGCGGCTATCATTTTCCTTGTAGCAGCCAGCACAGATGGCCTTGACGGATATTTGGCTCGTAAAAATAATATGGTCACCAATTTGGGCAAGCTGTTGGACCCCCTTGCTGATAAGCTGTTGGTAACTGCTATTTTGGTTTCTTTGGTAGAAATGGGAAAAGTTGATTCCTGGGTTGTCGTTGTGATTGTCAGTCGTGAGTTTGCAGTTACGGGCCTAAGACAGATCGCCTTATTGGATGGCTCTGTGGTTGCTGCAAGCAATTGGGGGAAATTAAAGACGATCATCCAGATTGTTGCTATTGTAGCACTGCTTATCAATAATTTCCCGTTTGTTTTTCTGGGTATTCCGTTTGATTTAATAGCGATATGGGCAGCTGTGTTAATCACCATTTATTCGGGTATTGATTACTTTGTAAAGAATATCCATTTGCTGAGCTCCTCTAAAGTTTAACAGGATAAATCTTATGGAAACAGCAATAGAGGCTTAACTTATTGCTGTTTCTTTGTATCATTCCCACATCATAGGAGGACGAGTTGATGAAAGCTGAAATCATTGCAGTAGGAACAGAGTTATTACTTGGACAAATAGTAAATACAAATGCCCAATATTTATCACAAGAGCTGGCTGCCATCGGAATTGATGTATATTTTCAGACTGTAGTTGGCGATAACATGGATCGACTTCAGGAAGCGATACGACTTGCTCAGAAGCGTGCGGATATTATTTTGTTTTCTGGTGGGCTGGGACCAACTCAGGACGATTTGACAAAAGATGCGATAGCGGCTGTACTAGGCCGAAAATTGCAAATAGACCGTCTTGCCATGGACAAGCTGGATCAGTTTTTCCGTAACCGCGGGGTAGAAATGACTGAGAATAACCGTCGGCAGGCGCTTTCTATTGAAGGAGCCACTCCGCTTGAAAATGAGACAGGTTTGGCAATAGGGGATGCCATTGCACAGGACGGTAAATTTTATGTAGTTTTGCCCGGACCGCCTAAGGAACTTAAACCTATGTTTGCAAATCATGCTAAACCATGGTTGCTTCAGCAGGCATTGAGCGGTGAGGAGATGTCGATTTATTCAAAAATGCTAAAATTCGCAGGGATCGGTGAGTCAGCTCTTGAAACGCGTTTGTTAGATCTGATTCAATCCCAGACGGACCCCACGATTGCTCCTTATGCCAAGGAAGGGGAAGTCACGATCCGTATTTCCACCAAGGCGGCCAGTGAAAGTGAAGCTTTAATTAAGCTGACGGCCACGGAAGTACAAATTCAGCAACGTCTTTCCGAATATATGTATGCAAGTGAGGATGTTACGCTAGAGAAGGTTATTGTAGATTTAATGGCCAAACGCGGACTCACTGTGAGTGCGGCAGAAAGCTGCACAGGCGGTATGCTGATGGAACACATCACCTCTATACCTGGCAGTGCTGTTATGTTTCAAGGCGGAATCGTGTGTTATTCCAATGAAATGAAGATGAAGTTGCTTAATGTGCCTTATGATTATCTGGAAGGGGATCATGCGCCAGGCGCAGTGAGCAAGGAAGTAGCTCTTGTGCTTGCAGAGCAGGCAAGAATGATCATGGACAGCGATTTTGGACTTTCAGTTACTGGTGTAGCTGGACCTGGATATTCTGAGCGGAAGCCAGTTGGTCTCGTGTATATTGGTATTGCTGAGCGCGATAAGGAAACAGAGGTATATGAGCTGAATTTGAGTGGTAACCGTGAGACTATCCGTTTGCGATCCGTCAAAGCGATCCTGTACAGATTGTGGCGCCGATTGGTAGAGAACGAGAAACTCTCTTAATTATTGATGAGTTGTTTTAAAGAGATATTCGTGATATAATCTTCTTATCGGAAGAACCGTTGCAAAGCCTTTTGCCAGCGGTTCTTTTTTCGTTTTAAGCGACAGGTGCAAATATAGAAGAGAGTTAAAGGAAATAAAAAAACGAATGTATGTTCGAAAAAATGCTTGGCAAGCGTGTCAAAACAAGGTATTATTAAAGTACAAACAATGAAGGAT
>NZ_JCAJRU010000051.1:0-23947 GCF_059447605.1 Paenibacillus sp. N119s
TAGAATCAATGCTCAAGTTCTCAAAATCAGGTTCTACTTGAAGCGCTTGAAAGATGGTGACAAGTAATTCTGTATCTCTCCATTTGCAGAAACGACTATAGGCCGTTTTCCATGAACCGTAACGTTCTTCTGGCAGATCGCGCCAAGCTGCACCACTTCGAGCGATCCAAAGAATAGCATTAAACATCGTGCGATTACTTAATTTTGACGGACGTCCTGTTTGATATGGAGGGAACATATCCTTAATTCGTTCCCATTGTTCATCGCTTAGTTCATACCGTCTTTGAATCATAGTTGATGCTCCAATCGTTTTTCTCAAATCATATCACAAAATTCTTTAGTTTTCAGACACGTCCTAGCTATTCCTGGTCTGTATTTTTATATCTATTTAGGCATAGGCCTTATCGTGGGATATCGGTTTGTGTCTCAAGAATTAACTGAACGTGCACAGGAGTTGCGGCAAGACAACGAAGAGGAAAACGATGAGGAACTGTCTGCAGCAAGAGAGGGGCTATATCAATCTCTACATGATCTTCATCGTTTAATAGGTCAGAAAGGTGTTATTGCTACGATATATATTTTATTTATGCTTTTTTGGCTTCCGTCATGGTTAGTAATTATTTGGAAAAGGTTATTTACAAAGAAAACTGAAGGAGAATAAAAAATGGAATATATCGCCCACATACGGGAAAGCGACCAAGAGATTCAAACCGTTGCTGAACATCTATACGAAACCCGACAATTAGCAGAAGTCTATGGTGACAAAATAGGTATACGACATATTACCGGATTAGCTGGTATGCTGCATGACTTGGGGAAGTACACAGATAAATTCCAAAATTACATACGTTTAGCGGTACAAAATCCTGATAATCCGCCAAAGCGAGGAAGTGTAGATCATTCCAGTGCAGGTGGGAAATTATTATATACTCTCTTTCACATCCAACCTCAGGGTACGTTTGATAAGCAGGATGTATTTATTAAATATGTATTGACCGAAGTTGTAGCAAACGCTATTATTTCACACCATTCTTATTTACAGGATTTTTTAAATCCACAGCTGGAATCTAGATTTTTGTATCGGGTGCGTGACCTAGATATAGAGGGTTTTGAAGATGCAGTAGTGCTTTTTTATAAGCAGGTCATAGACAAATCTGCATTTTTTGATTATGTGAATCAAGCAACGGCTGAGTTGGATCAATATATGAAACGAGAAGGTGAAGTAGATTTTGAACTTAAATTAATGTATTTATCCAAGTTTGTTTTTAGTGCATTGATAGATGCGGATCGAACTAATACCCGCTGCTTTGAAGAAAATAAGAGTGCAGGTGATAAAACCAAAGTTGAACCAATGCATCACCAAAAGCTATTTCATGAGTATTACGAAAAATTAATGATGCACGTCAAATCCCTGCAGGCAGGAAGTGATGCCAATACACCTATTAATTTACTTAGAAAAGAAATGTCCGAACAATGTGAGCAGTTTGCAAAAAGACCTTCTGGAATACATACGCTCTCTATCCCTACAGGCGGTGGTAAAACACTCGCCAGTTTTCGTTATGCCTTAAAACATGCTTCAACATTTGAGAAAAAACATATCATTTATGTTATTCCATTTACAACTATTATTGAACAAAATGTACGAGAGGTTCGCAGAATAATATTGGACGATGCAAATATTTTGGAGCATCACTCTAATGTGGTCGTGGACGATCATGAAGAGGAAGAGAGCAGTGAGTTCGAAGATGTAGTTGTGAGTACGCGTCAAAAATTAAAGCTGGCTAAGGATAATTGGGATTCACCGATCATTTTCACCACAATGGTGCAATTTTTAAATGTCTTTTATGCTGGCGGTAGCAGAAATATTCGTAGACTTCACAATTTAAGCGAGTCCGTCATTATTTTTGATGAAGTACAAAAAGTCCCTACTCACTGTATTTCATTATTTAATCAAGCAGTGAACTTTTTGAAAACCTATGCTTACTCAAGTATTGTTCTTTGTACGGCTACGCAACCAGAATTAGATTTTGTACATAACAAGCTGGCAATCGAACCAGATGCTGAAATGGTACACGATCTGGATCATGTCATAGAATCGTTTAAGCGGGTTGAAATTGTAGATAAAGCAACAGATATGAAGTTTAATACGGAGAAACTTGGCGATTTTGTTGAACAAAAACTTGCTGATGAACAAAGTGTACTCGTTATTTTAAATACAAAAACGGTAGTGAGAAATCTATATCAGAGATTAAAGGAAGGAAACGGTACAGTCCCGATCTACCACTTAAGTACATCCATGTGTCCGGCCCACCGTAATTCTATATTGGAGGATGTTAAAAATCACCTGAAACATAAAGAACCTGTCATTTGTATTAGTACACAATTAATCGAGGCTGGAGTAGATATCAGTTTTAAGTGTGTCATTCGATCATTGGCTGGTCTGGATTCCATTGCTCAAGCGGCGGGGAGATGTAATCGTCACGGAGAGTATAAAAAGAAACAAGTGTATGTCATTGACCATGAGGAAGAGGATCTCAAGAGACTAAAAGAAATCAAAATCGGTAAAGAAATAACTAGAAAAATGTTCATTGACTTAAAAGATGATAAAACTCGCTTTGGTGGAAATATATTATCTACTCCAGCCATGGAAATATATTTTCAAAAATATTATTCCGAGTTAAAGACTGACTTAAATTATTTTATTCCTAAACTGAGAAAAAACATGACTGAATTATTATATGCCAACCGCATCGAAAATACTTACTATCAATCTTATTGCAAAGAAAATGAGACGATTCTACCCTTACTCTTAGCGAATAGCTATAAGACCGCTGCAGACCATTTTCAAGTCATTGAGGATCATACAACTGCTGTTATTGTTCCTTATGGAGATGGAGAAAAAGAAGGAAAGGAGATCATCGCGGATTTAAACGGGCAGAAAAGCATAGAAGACCTTACGGATCTGTTGCGCAGGGCACAACAATTCACTATTAATATATTTAACTATGAGAAAGACCGATTAGATCAAAATAAGGGGTTAGTCTCTTTTTTGGATGGGAAAATATATGCACTAACTGATGGGGCTTATGATGATTGTTATGGGCTTAACCTTGAAAATGACAGTCTGCATCATGGATTTATCCTTTAAAAAACAACTCAATTGGGACTCTGGACTTATATTCTGCATTGACTACCCCTGTCAAAAGTAATATTCTGGAACTATGTTTAGAAAATATAGGCATAGAAAGGAGGTATATGCTAGTTGAGAAATGCAATCGAATTTAAAGTTTATGGCGACTATGCACTGTTCACAGATCCACTAACCAAACTTGGTGGTGAAAAATTAACTTATAGTGTTCCAACATATCAGGCATTAAAGGGAATTGTCGAAAGTATTTATTGGAAACCCACAATAATCATGGTTGTAGACAAAGTTCGTGTTCTACATGCCATCCGGATGGAATCCAAAGGTGTTCGTCCCATCGAGTACGGTGGCGGTAATACGCTTGCTAATTATACTTATCTGAAAGATCCCTGTTATGAAGTTCAGGCTCATTTTGAATTTAATCCGCATCGTCCTGAGATGGAATATGATCGTAATGAGAACAAGCATCATAATATTCTCAAGCGCTCATTACTTGCTGGAGGGCGCAGAGATATTTTTTTGGGTACACGAGAATGTCAAGCATATGTAGAGCCTTGTGAATTTGGTATAGAAGCTGGTTTCTACGATAACTATGGTGACATTCATTTAGGCAATATGGTGCATGGGATTAACTATCCAGATGAGACAGGCAGAAACCAAATGGAAGTCCGCTTGTGGAATCCAGTAATGAAGGATGGAGTCATTGAATTTATTCGGCCGGAGGAATGCACACAGGTTCGCACAATAACAAATATGCAATCCAAACAGTTTGATAAAAATAACGTTCAGTCTGCGGATGAGTTGCTTGCGCAATGGGAGGAGTGGGGGAATTAAATGAGCTGGTTGTTAAATTTATATGAAACGTATGAATCTAATCTTGATCGTGTGGGTGTGATTGAGAAGAAACATAATGATCGTGAATATACACTGTTGCCTATCTCCCACACGACCCAAAATGCGCAGATCGAAGTTGAAGTTACAGAACAAGGTGATTTTCATTCAGCCAGGATATTGGATAAAACTGAGTTTAGTACATTGATTCCCTCTACAGAAAAATCTTCCAGTCGGGCTGGTTCTGTCATATCCCCCTATCCGCTCCATGATAAATTAAGTTATGTTGCCGGAGATTTTGTAGCATATGGTGGAAAAATAAAAAAAGAAGAGCCATTTGCTGCTTATATTCAGCAGTTAGAAGGTTGGGCTACCTCAGATTATGCCACTTCTAAGGTGAAAAGCATATATCGATACTTAAGCAAGCGCCGCCTGATTAAAGACTTGGTAGACAAGTCTATTTTATATCTTGATGAGGATCAGAAATTAATAAGGACATGGGACAAGAAGTACGAACCTTTACATGGAGAAAAACCACCTATATTTACAGCGGTCCCAGGTGAACAGGAGAGCGTATTCATTCGTTTTAATGTGTATTCTCCAGATAAAGCTTTAGAAAAAGTTTGGGAAGATAAAGAGATGTTTGATTCATTTGTGGGTTACTATAGTCAGTTGCTGGGAGAAGAAGCCATTTGCTATGTGACTGGAAAGCAGCTCCCTAGCACAGACAAGCATGCTAATAAAATCAGAAATTCTGGGGATAAGGCGAAGTTGATTTCTGCCAATGATACGAGTGGATTCACATTCAGAGGACGATTTGCCCACAGTCATGAAGCTGCAAGTATCAGTTATGAAGTATCGCAAAAGGCTCATAATGCCTTAAAATGGCTCATTAACCGTCAAGGTAAAATCATAGAGCAACGTGTTTTTCTAGTGTGGGGAAATGATGAACCGAGCATTCTGAATTTTACTGAAAATGATAATATCTTTGCAATGGGCTTGCCAGCCAAGGCTAAAGAAATAAAAAGTCATACGAACGAAGAGTTTGCTTTTGAATTTGCTAAAGCCTTAACGGGTTATGCCAATACACTTGCTGTCAAATCTAGTTCCAAGGCAAAAGTTAATATTCTTGTACTTGATTCAGCAACAACGGGCCGGATGGCCGTAATCTATTATCGGAATTTGGATAAAAAATTGTATTTTGAAAAGCTTATTCATTGGCATTCCACCTGTGTATGGCTTCATCGCTATCAGAAGGATGAGCAGGGTGAATATTTACAATTTTGGGGTGCTCCAGCAACCAAAGACATTGCCTTTGCAGCATATGGTTCAAAGGCTAATGATAAGCTCGTTAAGGGTTTGATGGAACGAATGCTCCCCTGTATAGTAGATGGTCAAAACATCCCTCAGGATATTGTGAGGAGTGCGATTAACCGTGCCTCTAATCCGGTATCCATGGACAAGTGGGAATGGGAGAAAACACTAAGCGTGACCTGTGCTTTGGTTAATCAACGGGAGGGATATAATGTGGCATTAGATACAGAAAATATGGATCGCAGTTATTTATTTGGCAGATTGTTGGCGATCGCTGATGTGATGGAACGAAGTGCATTAGACAAGGATGAGAAGCGGTCTACGAATGCCATCCGATATATGAACGCATTTTCACAACATCCAGAAAGAACCTGGAGGACCATTCAGAATGCCTTGCAGCCACATCAGGCCAGACTTGGAAAACGCTTAAACTTTTATTCTAACATGATAGATGAAGTTGCCTCGAAAATTACATTTGATCAATTTGATAACAAACCATTATCCGGCAAGTATTTGCTTGGATTCTATAGCCAACGCTATGAAATCTATCATAACACTCATAAAAAAGATCTTGAGCATAATAACGACAACAAAGAGAACAACACCATAGACATGATTGAACACCAGGAATCCTAAGTGACTTTAAAAATATGTAGGTACATTAAAGGAGAGTAATCATATGTCCGTGTTGGATCATAAAATTGATTTTGCAGTTGTATTGTCGGTTACTAGAGCAAATCCCAATGGCGATCCCCTAAATGGAAATCGTCCACGGCAAAATTACGATGGATATGGCGAAATCTCAGATGTGGCTCTAAAACGCAAAATAAGAAACCGTCTGCAAGATATGGGAGAGTCTGTTTTTGTCCAATCTAACGATCGGAAATCGGATGATTTTAATAGTCTGAGAGAACGTGCAGATGCCAATCCGGAATTGGAAAAATTTTTTAAGGGTAAGGAATCCTCAAATGAAGAATTTGCTAGAATCGCTTGCCGTGAATGGATTGATGTCCGTAGCTTTGGTCAGGTGTTCGCATTCAAAGCTGCGGGTAAAGGAGCCGGAGTTTCTGTAGGGGTAAGAGGTCCTGTATCTATACATACAGCAACCAGTATTGATCCTATTGATATTACAAGTATGCAAATCACAAAAAGTGTGAACTCCGAACCGGGGAAAGAAAGAGGGTCCGACACGATGGGGATGAAGCATCGAGTGGATTTCGGCATATACCTTTTCAAGGGAAGCATCAATACACAGCTAGCTGAAAAAACAGGGTTTACCTACGAAGATGCTGGTAAGATCAAGGACGCGCTGATTTCGTTATTTGAAAATGATGTCTCATCCGCTCGTCCCGACGGGAGTATGGAAGTTCATAAAGTATATTGGTGGGAGCATAGTTCAAAACTTGGACAATACTCATCCGCTAAAGTGCACCGTTCTTTGCAGGTGATTTCAAAAGAAAACGTAGACGAATCCGACAAATCTTTTGACACCCATTATGAATGTATTCTCACACCGCTCGAAGGTTTAAAGGTTCAAGAGTATGCAGGGCTATAACGAAGAAGATTATTTGCTGCTATCCGGTTTACAGCATTTTAATTTTTGTAGAAGACAGTGGGCGCTTATTCACATTGAGCAGCAATGGGAAGAAAACGTGCGCACGATTGAAGGGAATCATTTGCACAGGAAAGCCGATCAGCCCATGATTCGTGAAAAAAGAGGAGATAAGCTCATCGTACGCGCTTTACCTATACATTCCAGAGAGCATGGGATTACAGGTATCTGTGACGTAGTAGAGTTTATAAGTGATCCTCATGGCGTTCCACTTGCAGGGGAGGAAGGAACATACCTTCCTTTTCCTGTGGAATACAAGCGCGGCAAACCGAAGCGAAATGACTCGGATCATTCACAATTGGTTGCACAAGTAATGTGTCTTGAAGAAATGCTCGTGTGTGAGATTTCCAAAGGCTACTTTTATTACGATGAGATCAAACACCGTGTAGAGGTCATCATCACGGCCGCTGACCGAGAGCGTGTCCGCACAAGTTTGCAGGAGATGCGACATTATTTTGAGCGAAATCATACACCCAAAGCCAAAGCGGGACCACACTGCCTGAGTTGCTCACTACATAACATATGTGTTCCCGAAATACTGAGTAAAAAATCAGTTTCGAGCTTTATTGAAAGCAGGCTGGCTGAATGAAAAAATTACTGAACACGTTGTTTGTGACCATGCCGGATACGTACTTGTCACTGGATGGGGAGAATATCGTGGTCAAGCAAGAAGAGTCCATTCTCGCACGGTATCCTTTGCACAATTTGGAGGCGGTCTGCACTTTTGGCTACGCAGGTGTTAGTCCAGGCCTCATGGGAGCTTGTGCCACACGCAACATTGATCTAACCTTTATGACGCGAAGCGGTCGTTTCCTGGCACGAGTTACCGGGGAAAGTAGGGGAAATGTAGTGCTGAGAAAAGAACAGTACCGCATTTCCGATGATGATAGAAGAAGCGCTCTTGTCGCTAGAAATATGATTATAGGCAAAATATATAACCATAAATGGATTTTGGAACGGGCAACGAGAGACTATCCACTTCGTATTGATACGGAACGCATGAAGAAGGTGACTGCGTCTTTAACCGAAATCATGAAGCAAGTCCGCGAAGTGGAGGAATTGGACATTTTACGCGGTTTGGAAGGAACGGCGGCGGTACAGTACAATTCCGTGTGGGATGATCTGATCTTACAGCAAAAAGATGATTTTTACTTCCATGGACGTCATAAGCGCCCGCCGTTAGATAATGTGAATGCCTTATTATCTTTTGCCTATACACTGTTGTCCAACGATATGAAATCGGCATTGGAAACTGTCGGTCTGGATGCCTATGTAGGTTTTCTGCATAGAGATCGCCCAGGGCGAGCCTCATTGGCACTGGATGTGATGGAAGAACTTCGAGGAGTATATGCCGACCGTTTTGTTCTTACACTGATTAACAAAAAATTGATTCATGGCAAAGGATTTTACAAAAAAGAAAACGGGGCTGTCATGATGGACGATGATACAAGGAAAATCGTATTGAAGGCATGGCAAGAACGGAAGCAGGAAAAAATAATTCATCCTTATTTGAATGAGAAAATATCCTGGGGACTGGTTCCCTACTCACAGGCTTTGCTCTTGGCTAGATATATTCGGGGAGATCTGGACGAGTATCCTCCATTTTTGTGGAAGTAGGTGTGAACACTTGCTCATTTTGATTACGTATGATGTAAGCACGGTAGATAGAGAAGGCAGAAAAAGACTGGCAAAAGTTGCGAAAAAGTGTGTAGATCACGGACAAAGGGTGCAAAATTCTGTGTTTGAATGTATCTTAGACTCGACCCAGTTCCGCCGTTTAAAATATGAACTCGAAGAACTGATAGACAAAACAGAAGACAGCTTGCGCTTCTACAACTTAGGAGATAACTATAAAAAGAAAGTAGAGCATATAGGGGCTAAGGAAGCTTACGATATGGAAAGCCCATTGATTTTGAAAGGTGCGAATGTGAAGCTTACATAAAAACCCTAGGTCCTTCGCACCTCGGAATTTGTCGAAAAGCATTAAGAATGCTGTCTATGAGAAAAAGACAATAGTTGATATAAGCCTTTTTGGCATCAGCTTTTGCAATAATGTGTGGAATTGATATCATTAGAGCATCAATTACTGCATTTTCGCTGTCGCACTCTATATGAGTGCGTGGATTGAAATTTTCCCATGTATGTAGCCTCCTGATGTGTTATGTAGTCGCACTCTATATGAGTGCGTGGATTGAAATATACGATGGTTTATGACGATACGCCATGGGCTGCTATAGTCGCACTCTGTATGGAGTGCGTGGATTGAAATAACAACGTGAACGGCAGTTGGATGTGATTCGCAAAGTCGCACTCTGTATGGAGTGCGTGGATTGAAATTCTTTAACGATACGTTGATTAAACGGAAATTGGCTGAGGTCGCACTCTGTATGGAGTGCGTGGATTGAAATGAAGGCTTTGGCTTTGCACAGCCGGTCCTCACGGAGTCGCACTCTGTATGGAGTGCGTGGATTGAAATGGTTCCGAATGTCTTATCCTCAATCGCCTGAAATGGTCGCACTCTGTATGGAGTGCGTGGATTGAAATAACCCGGTTTTGAATGTCAGTAATGGTCAAAGTTGTCGCACTCTGTATGGAGTGCGTGGATTGAAATAGAGCGCAAAAAAACAGTCTACTTATATATTAAAAAGTCGCACTCTGTATGGAGTGCGTGGACATGACGGAGCAGCTGCCACTTGGTTGTACGAGTGGGGAGTGCTTCTTTATTCGAAATTATGATGCAAGTCCGAGAAGTGGGGACTGGACATTTTGCGCGGTTTGGAGGGGATGGCGGCGGTACATTACAAAAAGAAAGTAGGGCATATAGGTCTAAGGAAGCTTACGATATGGAAAGCCCATTGATTTTGAAAGGTGCGAATGTGAAGCTTACATAAAAACCCTAGGTCCTTCGCACCTCGGAATTTGTCGAAAAGCATTAAGAATGCTGTCTATGAGAAAAAGACAATAGTTGATATAAGCCTTTTTGGCATCAGTTTTTGCAATAATGTGTGGAATTGATATCATTAGAGCATCAATTACTGCATTTTCGCTGTCGCACTCTATATGAGTGCGTGGATTGAAATTGTAAATACTTTAAGCGGATTTAATTTTGTTTGGGGTCGCACTCTATATGAGTGCGTGGATTGAAATACCACTCCGGCTGTACTGGTGATGGTTTCCTTTGGGGTCGCACTCTATATGAGTGCGTGGATTGAAATTCTATAGGCTGCGTACTTGCCGCTGGCTGCTCCGCGTCGCACTCTATATGAGTGCGTGGATTGAAATCCCCGCCGCAGCCCGCAGGTTATTGGCTAAATTGTGTCGCACTCTATATGAGTGCGTGGATTGAAATATGGGAACATCCGTCCCAAATTGGAAAAATGAGGTCGCACTCTATATGAGTGCGTGAATTAAAAAAATTTCTATTGTTGGTGCCTCCTATCGGATAAGCTGGTTACACCCCATGTGAGTGCATCGATGATATGAAACAGAAGTCTCGTTTCGTGACCCGCTCAGCAGTAAATAGTGCAAATTTCTTTTTAACGGAATCCTTATTCGACAAATTCCCCCTTACTTTTATGCAATAATTAACTAACATTACTATGTTGAAATATAAAATTAACTGGGGAGTTGCTTATGAGAATTTCCATGAGTAAGTTTCTAAAGCGTTATGCAACGATTTTATTGAGCTACGCCATAATCATAGGAATATTTTACGCATGGGGTTATAAGATGAGCGCTATGGGCATCTATGCAATTTTGACAGGAATTGTGACTGGAGAAATAATCAACTTCGCATTATCAAAGCACGAGAAATGAACTTATATATCCCTTGATTGCATCAATATCAGGGGATTTTTCATGTAATTAAAAGGTCCCGTGAGTTTTCTGCATGTGACCTCTACATTTGCTGGTGGGAATGCACAAAGGGAAATGAGTTAGTCATGTCAACCTTGTAAAACCTTTTGCTTGGATCAATCCAATCATTTCAGGATGTCGCCCGTCTCACATGTCTCAATATGTAAGCTATGCTGAATTTTCGTTATAAACCTTAGTTGCATAATATATTGACAGGTGGTTAATTTTGGAGAAGAATAGAGATTGATTTTTAAAATTATGGAATTTTTAAGTGAAGGGTGGTTATGACTTGAAGCATACACCTACGATTTCAGCGGAGTTAGAGGATTATCTAAAACAAAATGATATGACGTTGAGTCAATTTGCCGAATATTCAGGGGTTCATCAAAGAACGCTTAGTAATTGGATTACTCAGCATCGTCCTGTTTCTGTACAGCAGCTAGACCGGATTACTGCGGCTATGGATTTGCCAGAAGGCTATTTTTACGATGTATACATAGAAAATTATATCATTGAACTTTCTCCGAATTTTAGGCGAATCGAGCCATTATTGTATCGTTGTGCGGAACTGGACAAGTTGGATGCAATCCGTCGAATGGTTGGTCATATTATGGACAATCCGCTGTATGCGTCCAGACTATTTGATATTGCAGAAGCATTATTTGAACAGAGAAGACATGCTGCTGCGCTGCTGCTTTATGAGAATGTCGCAGAAGTGGAGAAATATCAGCATTCTGAACGCTTGGCCATCTGTCAATATCGTATATTTACGATTCAAGTCGGAGAGGATCAGGGTCTTAATCTCAAGGCAGCCACATTATTTGAACCCTTCGTGGAACGACTGGATGAAATAGATCAGCTTGATGCCTTAAAGGATTTGGCGAATGTGTATCGTGCATTGCGCTTATGGGACAGGCTAGATGTGATTGCTCGCAAAATGAGAGATAAAGCTGAAATCCAATACACATTGCAGCATCAGCAGAAGAAGCGAAACCATGCGCAATTAGAAAAGAAGCTGAGTCGTCCCCTGTTTGTGTATATTGCCTATGCCGATTTATTGTGTGCCAGTGTATATGAGGCCAAAGGCGATTATGAGCAGGCATTAGAATATACATACGCCTACGCTAATTTAGATTGGGTCAAAGAGACGGACGAGAATACTCTGCATTGGATTAAACATTTTCAAGATTGGGCAGAAGGTAATATTTACACTTATAAACTATTATCTGGAGATATAAGTGTACTAAACAATTATGCTGAATATATTGCTGCCTCGCCAGATGCTTCTGAAAAGGAAATGATTACAAAGCTGTTGAATGTTATGATGGCAGCAAACCGATATCAAGTTGATGTGGATGACATACTTAAACAGTTCAAAACGGAGATTGATTCGATTATCCAACAGCAATTATCTGCTGATATGTACACTCATCAAGTGGTTCCAGAACAATCAACACGATTTAAATATGAGCTGGCTAAATATTACTTAAATAAAGGTAATTACTCATATGGATTTAAATACTTACTAGACGTGTTATCTAAATCATTAGTCATTAACAAAGAAGCTTTTTTCATTAGCTGCATAAAATTATTTGAGCAGTTCAAACCATTTGCAGACTCCAGAGTGTGTACGAAGTATGAGAGTTTAGTTAGAGAAGGACGGAAAGAAAGATTATTTTATTATTAGTAGTAATCAATCATTTCTCAGTGTTGATTCCAAGCTGAAAAAATAAATGTATATGGAAAATGCAGAGAAGAATATTGCTGTGCAAGTAAAGCGGTCACTTTTGCCACAGATTTTAACCCACACCTGACTCTATTCAGGAAATACGGAGGGGGAGCAAGGAAAGTAACATCCGACTGCATAGTGAAAAATAGTTGGATTTTAAGCTCTGCTTGTAGGAGTCTGTTGTATTTTAAAGAAATCCAAAAAATTACGTTTCTCATTAGAATATGACACAGAAGGGGGAATCATGCTGATGAATCCAGGTGTGACTTTACTTCGTGTCGAACGGGCCAGAAAAAGACTGTACCAAGTGCAGAAAAAGTACGGCTTTTTAACGCATCCTAAAGTAATTGAACAATCTATGAAACTGGATGAACTATTAAATCAATACCAAACCTGCAAAATGAAATCTTAGCTAATGTGTGTGCATGATGTACTTTAAAAGAAGACGAACTCCAATCTCATTCATGGAACACGCAAAGCCAAAAAATATAGAGAACAAGTATGTCAGTTGCTTGGGATCGAAGAATAATCATCATTCTCCTACAGAAATACAGGACAACCTCATAATAAGCTAGAGTGGCAAAGGACTCCAGGTTTATTTAATATAGATTGTACATAGGATGCTTAATACAAGGAGTGGATGAAAATGTTCTCTAGAATGGCAGAGCAGAAGATTGCCGAGGCGATGGCCAAAGGCGAATTTGATCATTTGCCGGGAGCGGGCAAGCCACTGGTGATTGAGGATTTGTCACATGTTCCAGAGGAGCTGCGGATGTCGTACAAGCTGCTGAAAAATGCAGGCATTTTACCAGAAGAGCTACAGTTGCAAAAGGAATGTGTCCAGCTACGTGATTTGCTTCACGCTTGCCATGAGGCAGGGGAACAACAGCGGATCAGTCGCAGACTGACTGAAAAATCACTTCGTCTTCGCATGCTGCTGGAGGAAAGAGGGCTGAATACGTCGTCCGTTTTTTATGAATATGAGTCGGCTGTGCGTCAGCGACTGGAGGAATAGAAGCGAGAGGAGTCAAGGGCAGAATGCCCTTGACCGTACATTTTGCTTACCGTGCTTTGTCCCATTACCGTTGCAGTGCAGATAATTTCATGAGGCATTGCTTCGTTAGGATGACGGGTTCTTTGGGTAGTTTGGCCAAATGGAAGCCAGCGATTAAATCCACAGCCTTCACAGGCTCAGGAGCATCCAGCAGCCCGGAAAAGTAGGCGAGCCAGCCGATGACGGCTTCCGGTGTAATTCCTTGCCGCCGCATGGCTCGGAGTGCTACGCCACCATGTCGCTTGGCCAGTCTTCGTCCATCCGGGCCCAGGACAAGGGGAACATGTGCAAAACGCGGCGGTTGCAAGCCCAGAGCTTGGTATAACAATAGCTGGCGGGGAGTCGAATCAAGAAGATCATAGCCGCGCAGCACATCGGTCATATGCATATCCGCATCATCGACGACGACGGCAAGCTGATAGGAAAACATGCCATCTGCCCGTTTGATGATAAAATCGCCCCCCTCCGCCGCAGCGAAGGATACATGACCAGCTACCTGATCATGAAAAGAAATAATAGCATCTGAATGCTGTGGTACTTTAAAACGAAGTGAAGGGAGTTTATGCTGTGCTTTAGCCAGAGCGTCTGAAGAGCTAAGGTTACGACATGCCCCTGAATATGCAGGTCCTTCACCAGACAGTCCGTGTGGAGCATGGGCAGCAGCCATAATGTCTGCCCGACTGCAAAAACAAGGATACAGTAAATCTTGCCCCTGAAGTTTCTCCAATGCAGATTGGAAGCGTTCCATCCGCTGGCTCTGAGTGTAAGGACCGTAGGGACCGTCAATGTCGGGTCCTTCGTCCCAATCCAGCCCGATCCAGCGCAAATCCTCCATTATTCCTTGCGCCAGTGCGCTGCGAGCCCGCGTCATATCAATATCTTCCATACGCAAAATATAGGTTCCGCCTAGGGAACGAACATGCAGCCAGGATAATAAGGCGGTGCGAGCATTTCCTAAGTGTATCCATCCCGATGGTGTTGGGGCGAATCGTCCTCTAATGGGTTGGGTCTGTAATTCCATACGACAGTTACCTCGATTCTGTATTCCGTGTTTCTATATTCCGTCCTTTAGTCATCCTTATTAACCATATTATAAAACGATCTTGGCGCGAGTGCATCTCGACAGGGATAGAAGTCAGCAACAGGAAGTGTGCATACCTGTGATGACCAGACGGGAAATTTAAATAACTGTATAATAGATTTAGAAGATTTAGGTACGACAGGTGAGGAGAAATCCTGGTACCGGGGATCAACGTAACATTTTTTGTTCTTTTTTAATAATTACAGGTAGTGAAAAATTCACAATAACAAAAGAATTCAACCTTAGATTCTACGCCACAAGCGTATCATTGGAGAGATTTCATTGACAGATAAACAATTGCCTATTATGCAAGTCATCCCCGAGCTCAAACACGCATTACTATCCCATTCAGCGGCGGTACTGATTGCACAGCCGGGAGCGGGGAAAACAACAGTAACTCCCCTAGAACTACTGTATGAGCCTTGGCTGGCGGGGCAAAGGATAATTATGCTGGAGCCGCGACGTTTGGCAGCACGTGCGGCAGCAGCACAAATGGCGAAAGCAATGGGTGAGTCCACCGGGAAGACCGTGGGTTACCGCGTTCGTATGGATACCAAGATAGGGCCAAGCACGCGGATTGAAGTGGTTACGGAGGGTGTGCTGACCCGGATGCTGCAACATGATCAGGCTTTGGAGGGCGTCGGTCTGATTATTTTTGATGAGTATCACGAGCGCAGCCTGCATGCAGATTTGGGATTGGCACTTGCTCTGCAAAGCCAGGCACTGCTGCGACCGGATTTGAAGATACTAATCATGTCTGCCACTCTGGAGGCAGAGCCTGTATGCAGACTGTTAGGAGATGCCCCCTTACTGGAATGTCCAGGCAGCGTGTTTCCGGTAGAAACCAAGCATATGTCCAAGCCTTCGTCAGCTTCATTAGAGTCTTTTACGGCTGAGACGGTAGAAATGGCGCTTCATGCTCATGAAGGCGATCTATTGGTGTTTTTACCAGGGGCTAGAGAAATTCATAGAACGGAACGAGAGCTGACGTCCAGAAATTTGCCGGCCTACGTCAAAATCATTCCGCTGTACGGCAGCATGAAGCTGGAGCAGCAGGACGAGGCAATACGTCCGTCGGTTCCGGGCAGCCGAAAGGTTGTACTGGCCACCTCAATTGCCGAGTCCAGCTTGACCATCGCCGGGATCACGGTGGTGATCGATAGCGGACTATCACGGGAATCGGTATTTTCCGCGCGAACCGGCATGAGCCGTTTGACCACCGTCAAGGTGTCCAAGGCCTCCGCCGACCAGCGGCGCGGGCGTGCTGGCCGTCTCCAGCCGGGCGTGTGCTACCGACTGTGGAGCGCGCAGGAGCATGCCGCGCTCCCTGATGCCAGCCGCCCGGAAATCGCGGTGGCGGATTTGGCCCCGCTCGCGCTGGAGCTGGCGGCCTGGGGCGTGCGCGAGCCTGCCGAGCTGGCCTGGTTGGATGCCCCGCCTGAGGCGGCGTACCGCCAGGCCACAGGTCTGCTGCGTCAGCTCGGCTGCCTGGAGGCCGCAGCCGATGGCACAGCAGGCGGCATCACCGCGCATGGGCGCGAGGTATCCGCCCTGGGCACGCATCCACGCCTCGGCCACATGCTGCTGCGCGCAGCAGCCCTTGGCTTGGCTCCGACGGCCAGCCGTCTGGCGGCACTGCTGCAAGAGCGGGACCCGTTCCGTGCCCAGGGCGGAACGGATTTGCGCCCGCGGCTGGATGCTCTGCGCGAGGCGGCCTACGCCCGCAGCACGCATAGCCTGCTGGGGGCGGCAGACGATACGGTGATTCGCCGTATCGTGCAGGAAAGCCGGCAGCTACTAGCCACGCTGCCGACCACAGCCGCAGCTCAGGATGAGCCTGACGGCTCTGTGGCTTGCGGGCTGCTGCTGGCCTTTGCGTATCCGGATCGGATCGCGCAGGGCCGAGGGGATGGCCGCTTTTTGCTTAGCGGCGGCCGGGGAGCGCGACTCCGACAAGTGGAGTGGATGTCGCGTTCGCCCTATCTCGTCGCAGCCGAAGTAGACGACGAGGGAGCAGATGGCGCCATTCAGTTGGCGGCGCCGCTTGAACTGCAAGACCTGATCCAGCATTGCAGCGATTTGCTGCTGGAACAAGCTAACGTATACTGGGATAGCTCCGCTTCAGCCGTGAGAGCCCGCAAAGTAATTCGGCTGGGCTCGCTTATCCTAAAGGAAACGTCCTATGAGCGACCTCCGGCTGAGGAAATCGCAGCCGCCTTAATGCAGGGTATCCGGGAACGTGGTCTCAAACTGCTGCCCTGGAATCGGCAAACCCTCCAGTTGCAGGCACGTTTGATTTTTATGCACTTTTCATCACCCGAGGAGTGGCCAGACAGTTCAGAATCCGCGCTGTTGGATTCGCTGGAATCGTGGCTGCTACCTTTTGCGCTTGGAGCCAAAAATATAGCCGATCTGCAACGGCTGGATGGTAGCGAATTGCTGCTGGGCAGGTTGAATTGGGGACAGCGGCAACAGCTCGAACAGGAAGCACCGACGCATATACGTGTACCCAGTGGTTCACGTATTCCTGTTGATTATTCAAATTCTGAGGCTCCTGCACTGGCCGTGAGACTACAAGAACTGTTCGGCATGAAGGATACGCCCCGTATTGGGCGCGGACGTGTGCCGATTGTGCTGCATTTATTGTCACCTGCCCAGCGACCCGTGCAAGTGACTTCCGACTTGTCCAGCTTCTGGAGCGAGGCTTATTTTGAAGTTAAAAAGGATCTGAAAGGCAGATACCCCAAGCATTATTGGCCAGATGATCCATTGGAAGCGGTGGCCACCAACAGAGCAAAGCCGAAGCGTTGATCGGTAGACAAACTTGAAAAAGATTCATTATGATTTTGTAAAATCGTTTAAACGTCAGGATAGTGGGGTAATGAAAAAACGAACCACTCACCAAACAACATATTGGGAGGTAACTATCATGGCTAATAACTTAAACGATTATAACGAAAAGAAAATTGTTGGTGTTTTTGATACCGAACAAGAAGCATCTCGTGCAATTGGACAACTGCAGAGCAAAGGAATCCCAAGCAGTGAGATTTCTGTGATCACACGTGACCGTGAGGACTTGAGAACGATTAGTGAGGAGACGGGGACTAAAGCACCGGAAGGTGTAGCCACAGGTGCGGCTACAGGTGGAGTTGTAGGCGGTGTTGCTGGCTTGCTGGCAGGCATTGGAGCATTGGCAATTCCGGGGATCGGGCCTATTCTTGCTGCTGGACCTATCGCCGCTACCCTTACCGGGGCAGCTGTCGGGGCGGGAGCAGGTGGCTTGGTAGGTGGACTGGTCGGACTTGGCATTCCAGAAGATGATGCCCGTCAATATGAGACATATGTTGATCAAGGCAAGATTTTAGTGCTAGTGGATTCCGCTGATCATCACAGGGATGTATATGATATTTTCCGCACCAACCGTTCTTTGAATGCAGATCGTTACAGAACATATGATGATACTGTGGCAGATACGCGGACAGATGCGTACACAGATACTAGAAGGAATTTGTAATCGTCGTCATGGCTGGTCGAAAACGTAACTTACAGCCGTCTGGCTCCTTCTAAATATATAGACTTTCTACAGCAGCAGTCTTCCCATGAGGAGATTGCTGCTTTTATGTGTTGGCTATTTATTGAACATACCTAAGAAGTTGATGCATGGCTTGGCATTGGCACCTTTATCCCTCTATATATTTTTATAGAATTGTCGTTATAATAGATTTATAAATTGTTAGATGTAACAGGAGAGGGACATGAGTCAAAAAGAGAGAATTTCCGAAGTCGCTTTGCTGAGAGGGCTGGCTTTTGCAGCCGTTGTTCTTCAGCATTCCGTCGCACACTTTGCATTTGCGCCGGCGGCGCGCATCCAGGACGGAGTTTTAATGACAATATTATTGCTGTGTTCCAAATTTGCAGTGCCTGTGTTTGTGTTCATTACTGGGATGGTGCTATTTTACAATTATGATGGGGCCTTAAAGTATGGGACGTTTTTGCGTAAACGATTCATGGACATCATCGTTCCTTACATCATATGGTCTCTTTTATACGAGTTGGGGAATCAGCTTGTCCAAAGTGGAGGATTTATTCACCCATTAGATTTTTTACAAAAGCTGTTGAATGGGAAAAGCAGCTATCATCTGTGGTACATCGTTATGATTATCCAATGTTATGTGTTGTTTCCTGTGTTTCGTTATGCTGTACGTCGTTTATCTGCACTGTTGCCAACAACATGGCGACCCGCCACATTGGCAGGATTCGGCATCCTTTATATTTTGCTCATGTTCGCGGTGGGACCCGTATATCAAAGGATGGATCAGCTCCAGCTTCCCATTATTTCTTCATGGTTTACCATATACGCTGACCGGAATGTGATCTACTTTTTCTTTTATTTTGTATTAGGAGCGGCAGCCGGAATGAACGTCAAACGTTGGAATGCTTGGGTCATGAAGGCGCAGATGGTATATTGGCTTTTGTTTATCGTGATTACAGGATACTTACTGTATGAGATGATTGGTCACTTCCAGACACCGAGAGGTACGGTTTTTTCCTTTAACTATTTGTCTCTGCTGCGTCCGGTCATGGCAATATATTGCGTCACGTCTATTTTTGCAGCTTATCGGGTAGCAACGTGGATTGCTCATAAGGGAGGACGTGTGGCGCGGATGCTGACCGTCATGGGGACGTTGTCCTATGGGGCCTATCTGATGCATGCCTTTATGCTTCGCGTAACCTACTATTTTGATGAAACGTTATTTGCTGACTGGAGTCATGTTCTTCGTACACTGGCTTCATTCGTTCTCTGTGTAATCTTTTCTCTTGGTGGGACGTGGTTGCTGGCACATCTGCCTTTGGGCAAATGGATTGTAGGGCTGCGGATTCGTTCCCACCCGGTTGGAGGTCCGCCAGCTCTGCAAAAGCAAGCTTGATCAGCAAATCGAGTAGATCGACCCAAAATTTCAAAAAATAATGTAATTGTTTAGGGTATCATAAACTGCATTTAGCGGATGCGGAGCGCGAAATATTTCAGCGTACAAGCAAAATGTGATTGAAAGCTTTTTTGCAAAGATGACGAAACAATTGCTTCGCCATCTTTGATTGAAGTCCAAGGAAGAATGGAAACAACCTATTGTGTCTACAGGAAGTCAACGCCAATCCTGTTCCTAAAATGACGCATTCACGTCCGTGCACTTCTGTGCTTACTGGGCTGTTAAAATTAGTGGTCCGTCTGCCGTAATTGCGATCGTATGCTCAAATTGGGCCGACAGCTTGCCGTCGGCCGTTCTCGCCGTCCACTGATCGTCGTCGATCGTGATACGGAACGTACCTTCGTTGATCATCGGTTCGATCGTAAACACCATGCCTTCCTTTAACCGAATGCCCTTGCCGGCTCTGCCGATATGCTCGTAGCTTGGCTCCTCATGCAGGCTCCGCCCGATCCCGTGCGCCAGTAGATCGCGTACGACTGAAAACCCGTTCGCTTCCGCATGCTGTTGAATCGCCGACGTTATGTCGCCGAGCCGACCTCCGGGGAGTGCCCGGGCGATCCCCAGATCCAAGCATTCCTTTGCCACCTTCATTAATTTTTGCGCCTCCGGTCGGATATTGCCCACCGCATAGCACCAGCACGCATCGCCGAACCATCCGCCATACTCCACGACGATGTCGAGCTTCAGCAAGTCACCGTCCATAAGCTTCTGGTTCGAAGGAATGCCGTGCGCCACCACATCGTTGACCGAAATGCAGGTTTCAGCGGGGAACCCGTTGTACCCTTTCGTAAACTGCTTGCCGCCCAGCTTGGTGATATGTCTGGCAACAAAGTCATTTATTTCCCGGGTAGTAATTCCAGGCTCGATCAGCTTGCCTACCTCGCGGTAGCAGTCCGCAACGATTTGGCTCGCTGGCTTCATCTCTTCGATTTCCCTAGGTGATTTTAAAATGATCATCTTTGTTTGTTCGCTCCTTATCCATTCTATAATTTTAAAAACTGGACGATGTCCCTGGCCTCCTCGTGCAGCTTTCCGCGGCGAAGCGAAAGCGAGGCGCAGCCGACCAAAGCGGCCAGCAGCATCTCCGCGCGTTGTAGCTGATGCGGTGAATTCGCCGCGTTTCCGCCGGAAGCGGCAACCCCGTCGGCCGCACGCTCGGTTTCCAGCAGCACGGCCAGCGGCGCGAGCACTTGCCGGCGATAACCGGCCGAGAGCGGGGCCGAGCGCCCTTCAGGCAGCGCGGCAAAGCCCTCGCCGGCCAGCTTATGCAGCAGGTACAGGGCGTGGTCTTCTGCCCAAAGCTGCAACAGCCGGATGCTGGCAGCGGCGACAAGACCAAGCTCTGCGGCAGCGGTTGTTTCGCGGCTTTCGCTTTGGAAATCCGCGGCAGCCATGTTCATGGTGTCCGCCGCCGCAGCTAAGCCGAAATGCCCGCCTGCCAGCGCCTCTCCCGAAGCTGAAGCGCCAGGGACCTCCAGTCTGGTCGCCGGCCATCCCCCGGCACGCTCCAACGCGTCCCATAGCAGATCGTTGAGCAAATCGCCCTTATTGCTGTAATAATGGTAAACCGTGCCATAGCCTAATCCCGCCTGCACAGCCACATCGCGGATTTCAAGTAGAGGACCTTTATTCAAAAATACATCGGCAGCGGCTTTTCGGATTTGCGCCAGACGCCGCAGCCGGATCTCTTCGTTTTGTTCTTTCGTGCGTGGAGACATCTTGTCCGTTCACCTCTTTTATTTTTGACCTACTCTTATGTCAATATAAAACATCGGGTTGCGAATAACAAGGGATTAGCTAAAAAGATTTCCGGCCAGCCTAGAAGGCCGGGGAATACTTTTTTAAGTATGTATTATTATGTTATTTCAACATGTGAAAAATTCATAACAGAAAACCCAAAAATCACTCCTCAGCGCTCTACACACTACCCTAGAACGCTTCATTTCACGGCTCTCATCACCTTAAAAGAGGTCACAAGGGACGAAGATTCTCGTAAGCTCTCCTATTTATGAAAGGAAATAGTCTATAGACCCGGAGTGGTTTATAATGGAAGGTAAGCTGCTTAAATAAGGTTTAAATAAAGTATAGAGGAGGCTGTGAAATGGCGTTTATGATATCCCAGCGGGCTTTTATCAAAATTTATCTAATCACAATGGTAGAGAGGCATCGCGGATATGGATATCAGATGCTCGAATCGATGAAAGATGAGTTCAGTAGTTTCGGCTATGTTCCACCTCAAAGTGAGGTATACCGGGCACTGCATGAACTGGTTCAGGAAGGCGTTTTTTACCGTACCAAGAAATTAAAAGGAACAGACCCGCGTGTAGATTTTCAGGAGATTGTGCTCTATCATTTCACAGACGATGGGGAAGAGAAAGCACGGCTGTACAAAAAGCAGGTTAAAGCCGATCTGGACCGTTGCTTAGGTATGCTGCATAAAGCGGAACAAGACAACTATTCCTAACGACGAAAGGATGAGAATGATGGGTAGAAAGCTGAAATGGGGCATTTTAGGCACGGCGGAGATCGCTAGAATTGCTGTAATTCCGGCGATTCAGCAGTCCGAACGCGGAGAAGTTCTAGGCATTGCCAGTCGTCATGTGGATAAAGCCGCCGAGGCTGCCCGGGAGTTCGATATTCCGAGAAGTTATGGAAGCTATGACGAGCTGTTGGCTGATCCCGATATCGGAGCGGTGTATATCCCGTTACCGAACCATTTGCATGAAGAGTGGACCATTAAGGCCGCGGAGGCCGGGAAGCATGTTTTGTGTGAAAAACCGTCTTCTCTTAGCTCGGCCGGGACAAGCCGTATGATTGAAGCGTGTCGCCGGGCAGGAGTGACGTTTGCGGAAGCTTTTATGTATCGCTATCATCCCAAACATCGAAGAATTAAGGAAATCATCAATAGTGGGGAAATTGGTGACATTCGCGGCATTCATTGTACGTTTACATTTAACAATACCGATCAGGCAGACAATGTACGTTTTAATAAAAGCATGGGCGGCGGCTCGTTATATGATGTGGGCGTGTATCCGATCTCAGCCGCTCGTATGTATTTGGATCGGGAGCCGGAGGCAGTGACAGTACATGCTTTATTTTCCCCCGAGCATGACAACGTTGATATGATGGCTTCCGGCCTGCTGGAATTTCCGGGTGGAGTCAACCTTACCTTCGATTGTGGTATGTGGGCAGCCAACCGTTCCAATATGGAAATTCTCGGTAGCAAGGGTACGATTGCGATGCCCAAAATGTTCGGTTGGGAAAGAACGTCTGTCGTACCGCAGATTTTCGTTCATGTCGGCTCGGTTACGCGTGAGGAACGTTTGAAAGGTTTTAATTCTTTTGAATTGCAAGCAGATGCTTTTGCCGAAGCGGTGCTTGACGGTATTCCGTTGCCATATGAGCCAGAAGATGCGGTGAGCAATATGAAGGTAATCGACGCTTGTATTGAGTCAGCTCGCAGTCGAAAGCGGATAGAAATTGGGTAAGCGAGATCATCGTATTTTCGGAAGACATAGAAAAGCAGCCTGTCTATGGACAAGCTGCTTTTTTAGATGAACCAATACATAGATATCTTCAATGAACTTTTGCACATGCTAGCATCACATATTTTCACCATAATCTGTGACATCACGCTTGGCGGCTGTCGCAGGCGAGTTTGATGTGCCGTATTTTTCCACCGCGTCCCATGCGCCCGCATCGTCAAATCGCCCTGCATTCCGTTGGCGAACCTCACCTGCACCTTTGGGTGGCGGAGTCATAACCTGTTCCTCGATTGGGCGATCATTTGATAATTCTCGATTTGGAGTGTGCTCGACGGTATAGGCGGTATATGGAATGGCCTGCAACCGTTCAAAAGGAATTTCTTCGCCGCTCTCCACACATATTCCATACGTTCCGTCCTGCATCCGTTGCAAGGCTGCATTGACCTGCTCCAGCTCGTTCTCCAGCGACTCATTAATCGCCAGATCACGGGATCGTTCAAAGGTTTCCGTCCCTATATCAGCGGGGTGGTTATCGTAGGACGAGAGCTCACCTGTGGAATCTGTCAGTGCTTCTCCCAATTGCGTATTTTCCTGACCGTTTTGCTTAAAATGCTTTTCTAAATCCTTTTTCTGCTCCAGCAACATATGTTTCAGCTCTGCAAGCTGCGAATCGTTCAAATGTTTCATGATCATCTCTCCCCTTCATGGTCTGTATGAGTGGCGCGTATGCTTTTTTATACCCGTTCATAGGGCAGCGCAATCAGCAGAGACTTTTATTCCCAGCCTAGAATGTGATATAAAAAGAATAGTGTGTTAAGGAGGGAAAACCGATGGATGAACATATGAAGCGTCG